>JAEUUM010000148.1 GCA_016787375.1 Saprospiraceae bacterium | reverse complement strand
CCACTGCCATTTTTCCGAAATACTTTATGGCTGTTACTGACCCTGAAATCCATATTGGTTCCATTACTTTGACAAACAGCTCTATGTATGCTTATTCCATATCTATGGCATATATTATCATTGCGATATGCTCTCCGGCCTTGTCGGGTATTGCTGATTCGAGCGGTCGGAAAAAATTGTTTTTGAGATCATTTACGATGGTTGGGGCCACAGCTTGTATTGCTTTGTTTTACTTCAAGGGTATGGGGCAGTTGTACCTTGGTGCCGGTGCTTTTATTTTAGCTACAATTGGTTTTGCAGGGGGATTGGTTTTTTACAATTCTTATCTTCCTGAAATAGCAACTGAAGATCAATATGACAAAGTAAGCGCAAAAGGTTTTGCTTATGGTTATGTGGGAAGTGTACTGCTACTTCTGATAAATCTGGCAATTATCTTGAAACCCGAATTTTTTGGGATTACCACAGCAGGTTTGCCTGCAAGAATAGCATTTGTAATGGTGGGAATGTGGTGGATTGGGTTTTCACAAATAACATTTAAGTATCTACCGAAGGATAGAAAAACCGCTATTGGTTCAAATGTTTTAACAAAAGGCTTTAAGGAAATTGCCAAGGTATGGGAAGAACTTAAAAGTCATAAAAACATCAGAACGTTTTTATTGGCATTTTTCTGTTACAGTGCAGGTGTTCAAACTGTGTTGTATATGGCATCAACTTTTGCAGATGTAGAATTAAAGTTTCCTGCATCAGAACTGATAGCTTTGATCATAATTTTGCAACTGGTGGCCATTGGCGGTGCGTACACTTTTGCTCATCTTTCAAAACTTAGAGGAAATAAATTCAGTTTGATTTTTATGCTGTTGGTTTGGTGTTTGATATGTGTGGCAGCTTATGCCGTTCAGGCCAAATGGCAGTTTTACCTTGTTGCTGTGGCAGTGGGAATGGTTATGGGAGGAATTCAATCGCTTTCAAGATCAACGTATTCGAAATTATTACCTCAGGATTTGCATGATACCACCAGCTATTTTAGTTTTTATGATGTCCTTGAAAAACTGGCAATAGTTTTGGGTACATTTTCGTTCGGTTTTATTGAAAATCTTACGGGAGGTATGCGCAACAGCGTTTTAACTCTGGGTGTTTTTTTTATGTTGGGAATTGCGATTATTTTAAAGGTTAAAATCCCAAATCGTCAAACCAAATCTGAATTTGCTTGATATAAATTACATATTTTATTGAAGTCAAATCAATGGAAAAAACATTAATTTTGAAATATTTACCTTAGTGAAGTAAAACTTCATCACCGGACTGTTTTCTATGAAAAACAAAATAATCGCTATTCTTTTTTTCTTTATGGTCACTCTAATGACCCAAGGTTTCTATTTATCTGCCCAATGTTTCAGTTGTGATGACGCACCACCTGGTACTATTTTTTGTGATGATTTTGAGCAAGATATTCCATTTGATAAAAAATACTTTGAGTACAACAACAATGCCGGTGATTTTATTCGAATGCAGAATGTAGGAAGAGATAGTAGTTTTGGTATGCGGGTAAGATGGCAAACCGGAGAAGTTGGTGCCGGTTCTTTATCAAAATCTTTTGGTAAAACTCCAGATGGTTATATCGGTAAAAATGCATCTTCACCTGATGAAGATTTTGATGAAATTTATTGGAGAATGGATGTAAAATCTCAACCAGGTTGGACTGGAAACGGACCTGATAAATTAAGTCGTGCCTTGTGCCTGGCCAACAGCAATTGGGCTGAAGGGATGATGGCACACTTATGGGCTGGAGGAAGCAATAAAGTGTTTTTAGGTATGGACCCGGCAAGTGGTATTGGGTTGGATGGCAAATTAAAATCCACTAAATACAACGATTTTCCAAATTTGCGATGGCTGGGATTTAAGCCCGGCAATATTGAAATTTTCAGCACCGAAAATTCCGGAAAATGGTATTGTGTTGTAGGTCATGTCAAGCTAAATACACCGGGGGAAAAAGATGGTATATTTGAATTTTGGATCAATGATACATTGCAAGCGTCTTCAACCAATCTCGATTGGCACAGTACTTGGAACAATGACCCGAATAATATGCATATAAATGCAGTTTTTTTCGAAAATTATTGGAACAGCGGATCACCGGTTGAGCAGGAACGCTATTTTGATAACATTGTGATCAGCACCAATACAATTTCCTGTAGCTGTAAAACAAGCTCCGCAGAGAATAGAAAAACAGGTAATAAAATCATGATCGTACCTAATCCTGTAACAGATAAATTAAAAGTGATAACAATGCTCGACCTGGCAGGCAAAGATTACACGATTTTCAGCATACTGGGTACACAAGTGGTTTCCGGATCTTTTCAAGACAACAAGCCAGGCATTGATGTTCAAAATCTCATACCGGGTATATATGTTATGCAAATTGAAACAGCCTCCGGGAAAAAAGAATTCATCAGGTTTATCAAACAATAAACCCGGCCACATACAAAGAAGATGTTTTCATTTTTTTGTATGATTCTTTCCGTTTTGGGGTATGATCCCTCCGGCCAAAACGGCTATACAATCATATATTGGTGGTTTAATGAATAATTTTAAAAAAACCAGACATAATGAGAACTGGAAACCGTTTGCTAATGTCTATTAAAAATCTAATTTGGAATACAATATCTCTTTTAACAAATACCTGATTTTTGGGGTATTGCTTTTCCCCTTTTAAAGTTTGCGAGGCTTCCGTACGACAACAACTTCTTTCGTTTAGCTTCTAATTAGCTTGAAAGCAGCTATCTAAGTGCTGATTAATATCTGTAAAGAAGCCATGAATTGACATGGAAGATGTTTTCATTTCTTATTTCCCACTTGCCCAAATATTGCTACAGCAGAATTTGATACGGGTGGTTTTGTATCTAAAAAGGTATTGGTTGGGAAGTGAGTACTACATTTTATAAAACGAATTCGTCATTTTTAATAAAATAATTTTTGATTTTAAATTTGGTTCCCTTAACTTAGCTAAACTTTAATTATAACAACTAAAAATCGTGCAACATGAAAACACCACAAAAATTCTTTTTAGCCGAGCGAAAGCTTATGAATTCTTTAAATTATTGTAACAATATAATTTTGAAGGGGGGGGGGTAAATTAAGTTCCCTTATTTTGATTTTTCTCTCTCTTCAAGCCTTTTCTCAGGCTCCCACTTTGGCTTTAGAAGGCCTTTGTGGAAAACATGCGCAAAAACAATTCATTACTATTGGTGATCCTTTAAATGTTACACTTGCCACCAATCTTCCTGTAAATCAATATGTGAACCAAAATATCAATATAATAGGAGACATAGTATTTGACAAGTCGTTTACATTTGAGCATTGCGCTATAAAATTTGAAAATGGCAAAAGCTTTTTTGTTCGGAATTCAAGAATACTTACCATTAGCTCTTCTGATTTATTTAGTTGCGATAAACTGTGGAAAGGGATAATTTTGGATAATCAAGCTAGGATAGACTTGAATAATTGTTCAATTGAAGATGCATATACGGTAATATCAACCAACGAAAATTCAATTTTGAATATGTTCTCGGTACTATTAAACAAAAATTATATCGGCATCAAAAACCTGAATAGTAAATCACCTATTTTTGGTTTATTTGCATTTAATAGATTTACATGTTCATCAATTTTACGCCAATCATGGTCACCTGCCTTTCCTGCCGGTAATTGGTCTCAATCAGGGATGGATTTCCAGGGATGCACAGTTGCTTTTGGAAACCCAGCAAACATTGCTAATGGACCATTTTCGATACCGGCTATTTCACAGTTTGATAATATGGAAACAGGTATTGTAGCCAATAATGAAAGTATCATATCAGTAAGAAATTGCATATTTGATACGTTACGATTAAATGGACTAACAATAAGGGAAAGTCATTTGAATTTTGCAGGTATACAAAATGGTGCCTCACTAACACAGACAATCAGAAGATGTGGGAATGGTGTCAATGCCAGAAACAGCCAATTGGATATTAGAAATACCAACTTTAGTAACAATACTGCAAATGCAATTAGATCGATTTTTAATACCAATGAACAATATATTAATATCACTTCAAATCTTATCCAGAACAGATCTACTGGAGTTTCAAATGGAATATTCTTACAAAGAAGTTCTGGCCAAACATTAACTACCAACAATATTTTGCAAAATAACACCATCAATATGTCAGGGACCAATCCCAATAGTATAGCCATGGAGATTGTCGGTTCAAATAACCCAACCGATAACCTGATGGTAGGGTTCAATACCGTAAGCATCAATGAGACACCATTAAATGGAAATCCTGCATTTGGCAGAAACAATCATGGTATTTTTTATTCTAATATGAACAGTTCAGGTTATGGAAATTTCGTCCAAAATAATATTACCAATACGGGTGGAACAAACAATAACTTCGTAGCAGGCTGGGGTCTTTCTTTTTTAAATAACAATGCTTTGCCTCACAATGTGCAAAATAACACCATATTAGCAACACCTAATCCATCAGCTTTTGGGTCAACGGGTTATGTTAACTGGAATATATGGTGTGGTATACATACTGCAGCAAGTAATAATATAAGATATTGTACCAATACTATACAGGGATGTTTTCAAGCCCTGCACAAACTTGGCTCAAACGCCACTGCAGATGCCGTGTTCGCTAATTCTTTCTTATCAAATTGGAGAGGTATTTCAGCAGATAATCCAGCTGACTATGGACAGCAAATGTGTACAGCCAATACTTTTCTGCCTGTATTAAATGGAACAGCCTTTTATAATGATGCAGCTTATAATGGCAATTCCAATGTTTTTAATAGTCCAACTGATAGATTTTTTGTAAACCCCACAATTTCTGCGCAAAATCCAACACCTACATCAGCTCCTTGGTGGTTTGTTGGGAATAATAATTGCATCAATCAACCAGCCCCTGCTTGTCCAACAATATTTGGTATCATTAATACCGGTGACACAGAATATCGCATCGCAACGGGACAATTATTCCCTGTTACTGATCAAACTTATGATGGATGGAATGGCAGATATAAATTATACAGCACCATCAAAGCTTATCCGGATCAGTATTCAGGATCAATTTATACTCAGTTTGTTTCACAATTTGAAAATACAGGCATAGGCAAACTTTATAATGTTGAAACTTTGATTCATGAAGGAATGATTTATTCACCATCATTAAGAGCCTTAAAGCTTGAATATGATAGGCTTATTGATTCCTTACTTAACCTAACAGTGGCACTTGACGAGCAAATTAACAGTACCAGCAATGTGAATGTTTCACTAATTTTAGATAAAAGTAGAAAGATCAATAGCATTGATTCTTTAAGGTTGTTAAGAGGAGCGCTAAAGAATATGAAGATTAGCAATAATCTTTCAATAATCAATGATGCTCTGAATGTTTTAAATTCATGGACTACAAATACAGTTTATGAAACCAATGAGAAATTGGTACGACAGTATTATCTCAAGCAAATAAAAAATTTGGATGATTTAACCACTGGAGCAATAGATACCTTATTAGGGATAGCATTGTCATGCCCATTTGAAGATGGCCAGGCTGTGTATTTTGCAAGAGCCATTTTAAAATCGAATAATTATAATTTTGTTTATGATTATCCCGATCATGAGTGTGTTGAACAAAGACAAACAAATAAATCTATTTTAGTT
>JAEUUM010000135.1 GCA_016787375.1 Saprospiraceae bacterium | reverse complement strand
CACTAAACACATACATCACACGAAAACGCATTGAAAGAACTGCAATAATGTTGATACACAACAAAGAATTAGGTATTGCTGAAATAGCAGACAGATATGGGTTTAACAGTGACTCAACATTTTCAAGAACTTTTAAAAAACTATATGGACAAAGTCCTTCAGAATTTCGCAAATCAAATCTGGACAATTTTAGCAAGATTAGTAAAGTTAATAGCAATAATGGTAAAGAGAATTTTATAACTGAAGAATACTTTTGCAACATAAATAATCTTAAAAATTGGATAAAAATGAATGCGAAAATTGAAATTACAGAGATGCCAAAAATGAATTTGGCTTACGTTACTCAAATTGGTGTAAACGGAATTGACAATGCGTTTCAAAGAATTGTTAAATGGGCAGTCCCCAAAGGATTACTTGCAAAAAATGACACCAATGTATGCAGAGTATTTCACGACAGCTTTAAAGTGACAGATGCCGACAAAGTAAGAATGAGCATTGGAATTCTAACAAGCCAAGACATAACGGTAGATGGAGATGTTGGACTGACAACTATTGAAAAAGGGAAAAACATTATTGGACACTTTGTAATTGAGCCCAACGAATTTGAAAAATCTTGGGACAGTTTATTTATTTGGATGAATGAGAATGGATACAAAAAAGCAGATAGATATCCATTTGAAATTTATCATAACAACTTTAATGAGCATCCAGAAAAAAAATGTATTGTAGATTTACACATTCCAATTATCTAACGAAAAAAATTACAACTAAAAGCCGTTTTTGCAAAAGTGAGGGTTTCGTGTTTCTGTGAAAGGAAAGTGCTAAATTTAAGCATTCCCACTAAAGTGGGACAAGTCGTGCACCATAGAAATTTAGTGCTGAAAAACTCGTCTTTGTCAAGTCACAAAACGTTTTAGGTCTTTGCATGTTCGACAAACAAAAAACTGACAAATGGAAATAAAATTGAAACCAATAGCAACTGTTAAAAACTCGCGATCAGAACCAATAGACGACAATTGGGAAACAATTATTGCCGAAATTGAACTTGCCGACCATATGCCAACTGAATCATTTGACAACATTTCAGACTTTTCTCATTTGGAAATTATCTACTACTTTGATAAAGTTAAAAATGAAGACATTGTTTTTTCGGGACGACCCAGAGGTAATCCAAATTATCCAGTAGTTGGTATCTTTGGACAACGTAAAAAGGACAGACCGAATAAAATCGGGCTTGCTACTGTTGAATTGTTAGAACGTATTGACAGGACAATAAAAGTTAAATTTCTTGATGCAATTGATGGAACTCCTGTATTGGACATCAAACCAGTATTTAAAGAATTTCAACCAAAGACGGAAATCCACCAACCTGCTTGGGTTGCAGACTTAATGAAAAAGTATTGGAAATAAAGCGAACGAAACGAAATAAGATTATGTATAACTTCTCATACTTCAAAGAAAAAGACAGGCAGACTATTTTAGACTTCATAGAAGAAAACCCGTTTGCTTTTATGACAGGCAGTTTTTTGTCAGGCAAACAAGTGGCAACTCAGATTCCTGTGTTGCTTGAAGAAAGAAATGGAGAGCTGTTTTTGCAAGGACATATCATGCGAAACACCGACCATCATAAAGCTTTTGTTGAAAACCCCAACGGACTTTTGCTATTTACCGGACCGAGTTGCTACGTAAGTGCATCTTGGTATAGTAATCCTCATATTGGTTCAACTTGGAATTACATGAGTGTCCACATTGCAGGTCAAATCAATTTTATGACTGATGAAGAACTAATTGGCTTTATGCGAAAACTGACTTTGAAGTTTGAAAAAGGCAACACCCAATCCTTAACCTTCTACGACAATCTTCCTGATGGTTTTTTGAATAAAATGATGCCAGCCATAGTTGGTTTTGAGATAAAGGCAGACAATATTGAAAATGTTTTCAAACTCAGCCAAAACAGAGACGAGAAAAGTTATTTGAATATTATTTCCAAACTTGAAGAGCAAGGCGGCCAAAGCGCTTTGGTTGCATCTGAAATGCGAAAAAGACAATCTGAATTATTTTCCTCAGGCGTTGAATGGAACAATTCAAAATTTGACTCATGACAATAAAAAAGCCACGAACCACTAACAGAGGTCATTGTATCAGACAAACTAGAAAATAACAACTCGACTAATATGGATTTGAGCCCAATAATAATTGAAACGAAAAGACTTAAACTGACTGGTTTTTCACCTCATGATATGACCACTATTTTTGAAAATTTCAGTAAAGACGAAATAAAGAAAATATTAGGACACCGCACAGATGAAGATTATGAACAGGAAAAATACAAGTACAAAAAAGGATATGCATCATATAACAGGAGCTTCGTTCTTTTCTTATTATCAGAAAAAACATCCGGTAAAATAATTGGACGATGTGGGCTTCATAATTGGAACGAAGAACATAATCGAGCAGAAATAGGATATAACATGTCAGATGAGCATTATAAAAGAAAAGGCTTGATGACAGAAGCCGTCAGTGCTATTATTGATTATGGATTTGAAAAGTTAAAGTTACACAGAATTGAAGCTCTTGTTGGTAGCGAAAACATTCCTTCTTTGAAAATCATCGAAAACCATCACTTCATTAAAGAAGGTTTATTAAGAGACCATTATTTGGTAGATGACAAATACGAAGATTCAGTTTTATTTTCAATATTGCATAATGAATATGCTGACAAAAAAAGTGATAAAACAACGAATCGTTAACAACACCTACAAGAAATTGGCGGTCCAGTGGTTAAATAAATCTCTGTGTTTCGGTTCAAGTTCATTGCTGGCAGAAAGTTTTATGCTACTGACGCTCGGTCCGCACAACTACGAAATCTCCATCTTCAGGTAGCGGCAAAACCCTAGCACCATTACAAAACGACAATAT
>JAEUUM010000117.1 GCA_016787375.1 Saprospiraceae bacterium | reverse complement strand
TTTTTCTCAAATAACCCTTATGAATGAAGTACACAACTCTATATGTTTTTAAAAATTTGATTAAATTTAAAATACTCAATCAATTTAGCTCTGCTCACCGTTCAGCATTTTTTATTTTTTTTGCATTCTATCATTTTATTGGAATTGCATCCGGCCAGGAGACAGGCCTTAGCACGCTTTCAATTATATCAACTGGCGACTCTACCCAAACTTCCTCTGCCAATAATATCAATGACAGTGCGGATTATGATAAGGTTAAATCCATTTATGATAAACTTGTGTCCGCAAGAGGAGATTACAGGTTCCCGATCCCTACAGTTTTTCTAAGGAGTGAAGTTTCAAGAGTGGCAAGTATCGATTACGACAAACTGGAGATCGTACTGGAGCAGAAAGCATTCCAGGCATGTAAGCCTTTTGGTGATGCGGCCATTGCTTTTTTACTCGGACACGAATTAACACATTACTATGAAAAGCATGCTTGGAAAAGCGGTTTTGCTACTGAATACAAAGACCTAAAAGTTGGCAGAGAAATGAAATCTGTGAATGATCAAGTCGCAAATGAAACACAAGCTGATTATTTGGGTGGTTTTTTAGCTTACTCTGCAGGTTATGGTATGTTTGACAAAGGCGGAGAAATCATTAAAGCGATGTATTCCAGTTATGGATTAGGAAATCAACTACCCGGCTACCCTTCCCTCCAAGATCGCGTGGAGCTGGCAAAAAGAAGTTCCGCTAAAATAGAATCATTGATCGATGTTTTTGAAATGGCTAACTTTTTATCTGCCATTGGCAGATATGCTGAAGCGAATGAATATTATAAGTACATCCTCATACAATATCAAAGCAGGGAAATTTACAACAACCTTGGCGTTACATCGGTTATGAATGCGCTACAGCATTTAGATGAAAAAGAACTAAAATACAAATACGTGGTGGAGCTTGATCTTAGCTCACACGGCTCAAGAGACGCGTCTTCTGCGGCTAAGGCTGATAACCTGCTCAGAGAAGCAGTCAAATATTTTGATTCTGCCATCAGCCTTGACCCAAATTACGCTCCTGCATACCTTAACAAAGCCACTGCTTATGCTTTGCTAGGTGATAACGTAAGAGCAAAATTTTATGCCGAAAAAGAAGCAACAGAAATCGGAATAAAAGGCAACTTTTCAAAAACGGTCATAGATGCATCCATTCTGAAGGGAATTTTACTGGCAAAAGAAGGTAACACAAAGGATGCGAAAACCATATTTGAATCTGCCGCATCAAAAGGCAGCGAACTGGCAAAAGAAAACTTGAATATACTAACAAATGGTTCAACAACTGTAAAGTCGCCATCGAGAACTCAAACTCCACAGGATACAATCAACAAAATGACCTTGGTAAGTTTTGCAAGAAAGCCACAGTTTCTTCAGGATAAAGTAGTTCAAATTAACCAAAATCTTACATTTTTTCAGTATCAGATTGATAGCCTCAACTTCAAAATCTTTTACAACATGAACAACGAAGATAGATTGATCAATTATTTCATGTTGACAAAAACAGGTAAAGATATAAAAACGAGCAAGCGAATTGGTATAGGTGACACATTAGATGACATCATTAAGATATATGGTCAAGCCTACAACCGAATCGAAACTCCTCAGGGGCTCATCATGATTTATGATAATTTATTTTTTGTCTTAGGGGCTGATAATAAAGTCGTAAAATGGGGGAATTTTATGTCAAAAAAATCACTATTTTAAAATAAACACTACAAATATGAAAACACAACTTTTGATTTTGCTTTGCTTATCAACCTTCTCATGCACATTGTTTGCACAAAATCAGCAACCGGTTATCATCGTCTCAACAAATGTCAATGTCATGGATGCAAAGGATAAAAAGAAACCGAAAAAAAATTACACAGCTGGAGCTGTCCTCAAAAATACACAACAAATTGAGATTGGAAAAGATACCAAAACACTGCTTTATTGCAACGGTGAATTTAAGGAAATAAATAAAAAAGGTAATTACGATCTGCAATCCGCTTTTAAAAAAGAAACCAGAATTGCAACGCTTAACTTCGATCCTTTTTTTGGAGAGTATCTTTATGCATCGGTTGCATTAGTAGATGAATTGAATGAGAAGGGTGAATTTTCAAAATCTAAAGTTCTTAGAGGAAATGGCTGGGGTATAACCAACAAGGGAACTACTGGTGGTGGATGGGGCATTACCAACAAAGGAACTACAGGTGGCGGTTGGGGTATAACCAACAAGGGAACCACAGGTGGTGGTTGGGGCATAACCGATAAATCTACTACTGGCGGTGGATGGGGTATAACCGACAAGTCTACAACAGGCGGCGGTTGGGGTATAACCAATAAAGGAACTACCGGTGGTGGTTGGAGCAAAAGCGATGAGAAAATTGCAGTTGCAACACCTGGCGGGCTATACACAAATGCAAAAATGAGTTTCAAATGGATAAGTAATAAAACAGGCACTTCTTATAATTTCAGGATACTGACAAATGATGGTGAAGTTAAACAAGCGATGCCTGCAAATACCGATACAACTTTATTGATTGACTTGCAAAGCTTAAATTTATCAGTAGATGAAACATATTATTGGCAAATTACCACAAACTCAGAACCAATGGAAGTATCACGGCCAATGGTTTTCAAAATTATATCTAATGAAGATTATCTTGAAATTAAAAATTCAGCCCAAAATTCAAATATATACGAAAATGCCCAGCCCGAAATCAAACAATTGATGGAGGCCGCAGCTCTCGAAAAAGGAAAGTTATTTTATGAAGCAGAATTAATATTTCAAAGTTTATTAAAAAATTATCCTTCTAATAATCTGATTAAAATAAGCTACTCCGCATTTTGCTCCAGGTTGGGCCAAACGAATAAAGCTCGAAGTTTATTGAAATAAAGTTTAATTACCTTTCATGGTAATTTGGTACAATCAATAGTCAACATAGACTCTTAAAAAGGTGGTCACAATATAATTGTGGGCACCTTTTAGTATTCTTCAATAAAAGCTAAAGAATTGAACCTCTTCGGGTAAATAATATTGGAGATGTTGGTATCCTTTCAATACCAATTTCAGATAATGATTTCCATAATCCAAGTCAAACTTTCAGAGACTGGTAAAATTCAAAATTTTGAAATTAATTAAAGTATTTTTTCTTCAAGTTTTTGAAAGCAGCTTTTTTCAGTATTGGTTTGAAACTTTTATCAGTTTCTATTAATTCCAAATCCTTGAAGCCATTTTTAAATGCCAATTCCAAATTTTGAAAACATTTTGATTTGTCTTTGGACTGGATTGCAATAGAAGCTATCAAATAATAAGCATAGGAATCAGTTGGGTTTTTAGAAATGTATTCCATCAAAAGCTCATTTGCTTTGCTCAGTTTGTTGGTTATAAAGTAATATTCGATTATACCTTGAAAAGCCAGCTCATTTTCAGGACTTTGGTGATATGCCTGAACGAAATATTTTTCAGCCTCACTTGGCTTATTCATTTTTAAATACAAATGCCCGGCATTTATGAGACCATCAACATCCTCGGGATTTCTTCGCAAAAATTCAAGCATCATTTTTTCCGATTCTTCAAGATGCCCTTCTTTCAGATAAAGCCTCCCAAGTTTGTAATAACTAAGATTAAAATCAGGATCCAGCAGAAGAACTTTTTTATACCAATCTATTGCTTTTTCATTATCTCCACTTTCCTCGAAGCATATCGCTAGATTATAGACACAATTAGGATAAGTACTGTCTATCTGGTAAGCAATATTTCCGCACCGCAGAGCGTCTCCGAGCATTTTCTTCTTCAGGTATGAAGCGCTTAAATTCACCCATGGCAATACCCAATTAGGGTTATAAGCGATTGTTTGGTTAAAATATGGAATGGCAGCATCGAAATTATTTAATAAGAAATAACAAAAGCCTATCTCGTTGAGCGCAAAAGAAGCTTTTTCCTCATGTTTTAAACAATATTCTTGCTCAGTGACTGCCATTCTTAATAATGAGTCAGATTTTAATCTTTCTCCTTCCAAACGGATGTTTAATCCTTTGAAGTAATGAAATCTGGCCAAAAGTGCCTTGTAATAAAAATGCTTTTCACCCATCAGTTCAGCAGCTTTTTCGAGGTAATCCGGAAATTTCTTAAACCTGGAATCAAAATTCCACCTGCGTTTCATTTCTGTTGGGTCAGCTTTCAGATAATCATTAATAGCTTGTTGAGCTTCATCTTGCAGGCTGGCAGCCAAATTCCTCCGCATTAAACCAGCGTAATTAGCCAATTCGGGGTAATCTTTAATTTCTTGAAATAATTGGTAAGCTGAACCCAGCTCAGGGTAAAGAAAATGCCCCGTTTGAAGTGCTTGCTGAAACGAAAAATATTTTTTTAAAATGGCAGAATCTTTTATTTCTGAAATACTTAAATCAACCCCCTTTCCACCAGTTACAGATATTTGAATTCCCAAATCCGGATCCTTCAAAGTTTTGAGGACATTGATATCATACTTGGCGACAATCGTTGACTTACTACCCACAGTAAGTGGTATCTGGCTATGTGGAGCAACTGCGGCAGGAACTTTATCATCCAAATAGCGCTCTATTTCCTGAAGGCTTATCAATCCATCATTATTCCGGTCAGCGAACCCTTGTATACCTGCCATAAAGTAATAAGAAAAAACGCCACGACCATTGCCCCATGATTTACCTTCAAGAGCAAGTTCATCTGGTTGACAAGACATAATCTTCACCTCACCTGCATATTGCTTTGCGAGATTTGCTGCTGTTGCCTGAGCCCCATTTACACCGGATCCGGCAAGCTTACCGGCTCTGCAGGCATCGGTAACAACCATTACTTTTGCTTGCTTGGTGATTGATAAAGTAGATATTATTTCTTGTAAATAGGATAATCCAAAGGTACCACCTCCCATGTAAACCTTTGATGGTGAATCCCAGCATAGTAAAAACCCGGGTTGGTTCATCGTTGTATTCTCAACATCACCATGCCCGGAAAAATAAATTATGGCCTGATCTCCTTGCTTCGTTTCTTCTAACAGCCAATACAGAGCCGAAACAAATTGACCGGCTGTAGCTTTTTCATTAGTCAGGAGGATAATATTTGTACTATCTACATTTCCACCAGAATTACTCTTGAGGTATTTGGCAAATTCTTTTGCATCAGCATCCGCAAATTGAAGATCCGTGATATTGGGATTTTGATAATCTGAAATTCCGGCAATCACAGCTCTGGTTATCCCTGTAGGTGATACTGTTGTGCTTTGTACCGGATTCGTACCTTTTTGTTGAGCTGAAACACTGCCCAAAATCCAATTACATAAAATAAAAATTAATATATTTTGTCTCATCGTTTATGTCAAGTAGAGAACAACTCATAATTATAAACCAAGCTATAATTCTCTTAACTTATTTATACCAAAATTAAGAATATTTCATCAGTTTGCAATCGCAATATTTTGGATTTATTCCAAAGTATATCCATGTGAGGAATATCTGAAAAATATATTCACGCTTAAAAATACACTTGATTGAAATTGTAAAATTGCATTAATATTTCCGTACAATTATTTCTTCCCAAAAACTTGGAATTTGAATATTCATGAGGCTGTCGAAATTAACATAAGCTTGTACACCGCAGACTTTCTACCAGCAATTTCAAATTTTGTAAGAAATAAGAAAATTAATGCTGACAAGTTAGATTACTTTTTCTCAGGGTTGCTTTTATAGAATCTTGAAACCAGAAGACCTGCTACAAACCATAATGGAATGCCAATCAATATTTTAGTTAGTCTAATTTTATCACCAAAAATGAGCGGTGACACAAAAGTGGTAATCAGGTACATCCATAAGCCCCACCTTAAACCCTGAACAATGTGACGTTGTAACGGAAAAATTTTCATGCCGGTTAATTATACAGACGCTTTTCTGCTTTTCCACCAAGCTACCACCACCGGTATCAAGGAAACGAAAATGATGCCTAAAATTACTACAGAAAAGTTTTTCTTAACAAACTCATTATTCGCAAACATAAAGCCTGCCCAGCAGAATAAATTAACCCAAAGCAGATTTCCTAATAAACAAAATGTCAAGAACCTCGGATAAGTCATTTTGCCTGCTCCTGCTACGAAAGGTGCGAATGTTCTTAGGATGGGAACAAATCTTGCCATAATTAGCGCCTTTCCGCCATGTTTCTCATAAAATTTTTCGGTACGGTCAATATATTCTTTTTTAATAAATCTCACATTCCTCTCAGTAACTTGTTTCCCCACGAAATTGCCTACAAAATAATTCAGATTATCACCAATGACTGCAGCAATAAATACTCCGGGTACCAAAACCCCAATATTTAAAGCTCCTGTAGCACATAGCGCACCTGCCGCGAAAAGCAATGAGTCGCCAGGTAAAAATGGTGTAACCACTAGACCGGTTTCACAAAAAACGATACCGAATATAATCAAATATGTCCATTGATGATAAGTTGCTGCCAATTCAATGAGGTGTTTATCAATATGCAACACAAAATCAATGAACTGTTTAAATATTTGTATCATGCTTCTAATTTTTGGGTTTGTAATTCACCTTCCCATTTTGCAATAACAGTAGTTGCCAAGCAATTGCCGATTACGTTAACTGAGGTGCGCGCCATATCCATAAGTTCATCAATGCCAAGTATAATAAAGATTGGTTCAACAGGTAAGCCAAATGAAGTGGCTGTTCCCAGCAGTATTACCAAACTTGCTCTTGGCACACCGGCTACTCCTTTGCTTGTCAGCATCAAAGTAAGCACGATGGTAAGTTGGTGGACAAAGGATAATTCTACCTTTGCTGCTTGCGCAACAAATATGGTTGCCAGACTGAGGTACAAAGTCGTGCCATCAAGGTTAAAGCTATAGCCCATTGGCATCACAAAAGATACAATTTTCCTTGGCACTCCATATTTCTCCATGGCTGACATAGCCTTTGGCAACGCGGCTTCAGAACTTGTGGTGGCGAATGCTATGGATACCGGTTCAGCAATAAGACCAATAAATCGTTTAATATCAAGTTTTATTATGAGTGCAATTGGCAGAAAGACAACCATTATGAAAAAAATAAGTGCGACATAGAGTGTAGCCAACAACTTAAAAAGATTGACTAAAATACCCAGCCCCATATGTCCAACGGTATATGCAATTGCAGCACCCACTCCAATCGGGGCGAATTTCATGATGATTTTAGTAAAATTAAACATTACTTCCGACAAAGATTCCGCAAATTCCAGCATCGGTCTTTTGTGTTTTTCACTCAACTGAGCCAAACCAATACCAAATAAAATACTGAACAAAACAATTTGTAAAATTTGCCCTTCAGCTACCGACTTGGCAATGTTTTCTGGAAAAATATGGAGGATAACATCTTCTGTCGTTTGTTTGGCGACTTCAGGGAGCTGTTCGTGTGTGCTTGCAGAAAGATCTATTCCTTCACCAGCTTTTGAAATATTAATGGCAAGTAGCCCAATGAAAAGGGCAATGGTTGTCACGATTTCAAAATAGACGATTGACTTCCAACCCATTCTGCCAACCTGTTTCAAATTCGAATGTCCAGCGATGCCCACTACCAAAGTTCCAAATAAAAGTG
Organism: Saprospiraceae bacterium; assembly: GCA_016787375.1. Classification (GTDB taxonomy): domain Bacteria; phylum Bacteroidota; class Bacteroidia; order Chitinophagales; family Saprospiraceae; genus JAEUUM01. The sequence goes on along the minus strand of JAEUUM010000117.1, from coordinate 2,430 downwards.
GAGCAATAATGGTTTTAATCATTCGTAGAAACACCTTGCTGAGTAATTTAAGGTTTACAGCAAAATCCGGAAAATCATGACCAATTTCTGCTCCTATGAGCATACTTACCAAAATCCAAGTTGTTAGTGAATCCTTTAAAAAAGCATAAAGGCAAATCAAAGTAAGCATAGCATACCTTGACACCAATAGTAATTCAGGGGCTAATACAAACCAACCTTGCCAGCTACAAATGTGTAACATACTCACAATTAGGAGCATACCCAAAGTAAAGGGCACAAAGCGCTTACCAAAGCGATCTTGCAAGGTCTTTCTCATTTTTGCTATTTTACTCGATGAAGTCCCTTAACCATATCCTTTGGTTGAAGCCCGATGTTGATCGGAACTGTTTCTACCACGACATTTGATACTTCGAGACCAAAATCCTTTTCAGGTGGTAAAGATATAGATTTTATTAAACGATATGCACGAATGACAAACTGTTCAAACGGTGTAATTTTATCATCAACCGAAACCCTCGAGTTTATGAGATAGTATTTGAAATCTCCCGGCATCTTATATTTTCGGAGAGATGGATATCTGGTAATATTATCAACTTCTCCACGTTCGACCATCTCCTGCACAATGTGATTCATTACTAAGTTGATTTTGTGTTCAACTTTGAATCCGAATCTCACAGTTATAAAGAAGCATTTTTGGGGTATAATGGTTTCAATAGAGTAGTTCTTTTCATAAGGATCATCAACTATTTCCATGTGAACAAACCAATAAACATCTGCTCTTTTTGGTTTTTTTCTGAAAATCGAATATATAATATTGCTATCTATCATTTCTCCCTTAGCCGACATTGACATAAATACCAAGTTCGTTGCTTCTTTTGCGATTGAATCGTCATTAATCAGAGATTCTAGTTTTTCTTTGTATTCATTTACATTAACAAAAGCGATATGCTTGGTACGAAGTGCTCGCGCGCTTAATTGTACGTACATAACTGCAATAAAAAATGCAGCAATACAAAAACTAAACCAGCCACCATGAGCAAACTTATCTATGTTTGAAATAAAGAATGCACCTTCAATGATGTAAAATACTATACCAAACAATATGATATAAATTAATTTTACTTTATTGTAGTAGTAATAAATAATCATTAGTGTGGTGGTCATCAGCATGTTGACCGTAATTGTCAAACCATAAGCTGCCTCCATGTTACTCGATTCTTTAAAAATCAAAACAACCAAAATACAACCTGCAAGAAGTAACCAATTTACAAAAGGAATATAGATCTGACCTTTTAACTGAGTTGGATAGTTTACTTTTAAAAGTGGCATTAACCTCAATTTCATTGCCTCATTTATGAGTGTATATGATCCCGTAATCAAAGCTTGTGAGGCTATAATTGCTGCAAATGAAGCTAAAATGATGGTAAATGGTAAGAAACCTTCCGGTGAAATCAAATAGAACAATGGTTGATCTTTAGGCCATACTTTACCAGCACTGGTAGATAATAAGAAGGCTGCCTGACCGAAATAACTAAGAATCAAAGTGGTTTTAACAAACAACCAACTCACCCTGATATTCATTTTTCCACAATGCCCAAGATCAGAATACAAGGCTTCAGCACCTGTTGTACAAAGAAAAACCCCTCCTAAAATTAAAAATCCTTTTGGATAGTTTAATAAAAGATGTATACCATAATAAGGGTTCAAAGCCTTAAGGACTGAAGGATATTGGATAATTTGGAGCAGTCCAAAAATGCCAATGACCACAAACCAAAGTGTCATCACAGGACCAAATGTCTTACCAATCACATTGGTTCCAAATTGCTGAAAAACAAATAAAACAATTAGAATACCAATAACAATGGGTACAGTGTTGATGTTTGGATTCAACAGGGTCAAACCCTCGACTGCAGATGAAATTGAAATTGAAGGTGTGAGAAAACCATCAGCCATCAATGTGGCACAACCAACTATTGCCAGAAAAATCAACCACCCCAGATTTTTTCGGCGAACCATGGCATACAGCGCAAAAATCCCTCCTTCACCGTTATTATCAATCTCTAAGGCTAACCGAAGATATTTAATCGTAGTGATCAGGGTTAAAGTCCAGAATACGAGTGAAACTCCTCCAAGAACAAGATCCGGTGTAATAATTTTGTCAGCAACAATGGCTTTCAATGCATACAATGGAGATGTCCCGATATCGCCATACACAATTCCTAATGTGACAAGAGTGCCGGCCAAACTAAATTTGTTCAAACTGCTATGATTAGCTGCCATGAATTTTACTTTAAATTATTTTTTTTTTGATTAATTGGATAACCGAATAACCATGAGGTCAATATCGGTATAAAAAATACACAAAAACACAATGCAGATAAAAGCCATTCAGATTGTTCAGATTCCAACCATTCACAAACATTTGGTCTC
>JAEUUM010000098.1 GCA_016787375.1 Saprospiraceae bacterium | reverse complement strand
CTTTTCTCCACTGCGTTTTGATCAATGATGGTGGCAAAAGATTCTTTCTCTATGGCATTGAAAACTCCAACCCCAAGTCCGCCTTTAGTCCGACCTGTAAGTTTTGAAGCATTCAGGATGCGATTTTTGGATGGAAGTTCTTTGATGATTATACCTGCACCTAATAATTTGTTTATATTCAGATCACTAGATCCAATTCTTCTAGAGTAAAATAAGTTACCCTTGCTGAATATGTCCAGTCCTTCAGTGAAAAAAGGTCTATAGTCAGTATATTCTACTTCGAAAGGTGTTAAATTCTGAAACAAATCATCAGACCTCACATCATTAAAATCCGGTACGAGTGTAGCATCAATTGTGAAAGCATCATTTATGCCATATTTAAGATCTAATCCTCCGTTAAACGAACCAGTTGAAGAATTTTCTAGATTGCCTGAAAAATTTTGTCTTACATAAGAAGCATAAGGTGAAATTGATAATCTAACCGGTGTTTTTAGGTTGGCGAAACCCTCAATTATTCCGCATTGGTTCAAATCGCCTTCAAGATTCGGATTTATTTCGTTCCAAGTTGAAATTTCTCTAACTTTTCTCACTTCGCGTTGAAAATTTGCCGCCCATGATTGTAAGGATACATTTGGTATTCTGAGAGCTGCAAATGGTATTTTAATCTCGGCGATCCAGCCTTCTGTCGTTATGCTTGTTTTGCTCAACCATACAGCGTTCCAACCATAATCTTCCTCATCGTTGTATAATCTGGCATCTTGTTGAACATTGGTAGGGGTTACCGAAAACAAGAATCCATTTGTACCTCCATTGTATGGATCTACAGTGAAAGTAAATTTATCTGAGTTGGAACTACCGTCTCGTTCAGAATATTGGGCAAAAATATTTTCAGGATTAGGGTCATACATTTTCACGCCGAGATAGATAGCATAATCATCATAAGTAAAATAAACAGTCGTACGATAATTTGATGCCTTACCGGGCTCTAAATTTCTTTGAATAAAATTATCAAGGATGGTTGCCGTTGACCAAAACTCTTCATCTAGTTTTCCATCAACATGCATTTTATTAATTTCAGATTTATGCACAAAGGCTACTTTTTTATCAGCAGCAATATTTTGGGTAATTGCATCCAGTTTAAAAAGGCAAAGAATTAATATTAAAAAGTGATATTTGCCGAAGATTTTATATTGAAACATGCCTCGTTATCGTTAATAGTTTAGAATTAAAAATTCTTAATCAGCCACAAATGTCTGTCAAACAACCCGTTTTTTCAACTGTTTTTAATATTGTGACATTTTTATTTTTGTCCATAGGTCTGTTAAATTGCTATCCTTTAAGGTCTCAGGCTTATTATTTTAATTTCAATACACCTGACAAGAAGATTGAATTGGACAGCCAACTTATTGAGATTTCTGGAATTACTACCTATAAAAATGACACAACTCTGTTGGCGATACAGGACGAATCTGGCATCATTTATCAGTTAAGTGGCAATTCAGGGAAAATTCTTAGACAAGTTTCATTTACACCAAAAGGTGATTTTGAAGATATTCAATATGCACCGCCATTTGTGTACGTCAATAAAAGCAATGGAACCATATTTCAGCTTGATGACAAAAATTTTAATGTCTTGAAAACTTTTGATTCCGGCTTAAATAAAGAAAACGATATCGAAGGTATGTTTTATTCTTCGGGAACACAGAGCCTGTTACTTTCATGCAAAGGCCCTTTGAAAACAAATCTGGATGAATACAACCGAAGAGCTGTATTTATCTATGATTTGAAAAAAAATAAACTTTCATCAGAACCAATGTTCAGTATTTCAAAAGAATCTGTCAATACTTTTATAAGCGATGCAAAAAATACGAATGACTCAGAGACCTTGAAATCTAACTACAATGATAAGGTCAAAGAATTTAATTTTGGTCCTTCAGCCATAGCAGTTGACCCTATATCAAAAAATTATTTTATACTTTCTTCAGTTGGAAAAATAATGTTGGTGGTAGACCAGAGTGGAAAAATTATCAATATTTTTAAACTCAAAAAGGAAATTTATCCTCAACCTGAGGGTATGGCATTTGATTCAAAAGGGAATCTGTACATTTCAAGTGAAGGAAAAAAGGGTAAGGGTTCGCTTGTGTATTTGAAGAGACTTAAATAAAATTTCAAATAGGAGAATCTTTAAATTAACTAAATTTGCGTCCGTGCGTTTAGTATTAAAATAATTTCAAAAGAGCATGAGTTTAATTGAATTGAAGGTTCCGTCTGTCGGAGAATCTATTACTGAAGTTACTTTATCAAAATGGTTGAAGGCAAACGGCGATATAGTAAAAATTGATGAAGCGATCTGTGAATTTGAATCTGATAAAGCCACGCTGGAGTTTCCTGCTGAAGTTAGCGGCAAGCTTATTTGGGTTGCAAAAGAGGGTGATGATTTGAAAATTGGTTCGGTAGTAGCCAAGATAGATACTGAGGCAGTTTCTGTTGAAGCTCCCTCTCAAATAGTGGAGACCAGATCAAATGAAAAGGAGTTGAAGCCGGAAATTGCCGCTGAGATATTGTCTGTTGCAGGCCATCCTTCACCTGCTGCTGCCAAAATGATGACTGAGTCAAATTTAAAAGCTGAAGAGGTATCGGCAACCGGCAGAGATGGAAGGATACGCAAAGAAGATGTACTTATAGCAATCGGAAACAAGACCTCCGCTTCGGAGCCACAAAAGATAGAAACTCCTCAGTCTGCACCAGTGATAAAACAGATGGTTTCATTCAGTAGAAATGAAAGACGCGAAAAGATGAGCAGAATGAGGAGAACCATAGCTGCAAGATTGGTTTCTGCCAAAAACAATACCGCTATGTTGACCACGTTCAACGAAGTTGACATGACAGCTTTGATAGAACTTAGAAAAAATTACCAGGACAGATTTGTTGAAAAATTTGGGATTAAACTTGGATTCATGTCACTTTTTGCCAAAGCCTGCGCTAAAGTTCTACTTGAAATGCCTGAAGTTAATGCCAGAATTGAGGATGATTCATTGGTTTATCATGATTTTGCCGATATTTCAATTGCCATTTCAACTCCTACAGGATTGGTCGTCCCGCCAGTGCATAACGTTGAGTCACTGAGTCTGGCTGAGATTGAAACCAGAATTAAAGAATTAGCAGATAAAGCCAGAACTGGTAAGCTTTCATTAGAAGAAATGACCGGTGGTACTTTTACTATCACCAATGGTGGTGTATTCGGTTCAATGATGAGCACTCCCATCCTCAATGAGCCTCAATCTGCCATTCTGGGGATGCACGCCATGATAGAAAGGCCTGTAGCCATCAATGGGCAAATCCAAATAAGACCCATGATGTATGTCGCACTTTCTTATGACCATAGAGTAATTGATGGTAGCTCTTCAGTAAGCTTTTTGGTTAAAGTGAAAAAATTGCTTGAGGACCCGATGAGTCTGATGTTGGGGCTGTAGAGGCTTAAAAGGGTGTGATAGGCTAGCTTAGTGAAAGCCAAAAATTGTTGATTCCCTCGCCTAGTATTATGTTGATTTTACCCTCGTTCAGCATCTCAAGTAAAGCCAGGAAGGTAACTATGGCATGAATTCTGGAAGTACAAGCTTTAAAAATTTGTTCAAAGCTTGTCTTTTTGTTCAGCCTCACTGTCTTTATGATGTAGTCTTGTTGCTCGGCAATGGTATAAGGGTAACTATAAACCTTGTGTGTAATAATTTTTTTGGAATCTTGGTTATTTTCAAGTACACGTTCAAAGGCTTTTAGTAATTTAAACAAGGTTATGGATTCCCATTCAATATCAATGAGACCTTTTGAGGCAATGGTGTGAAGCTCATGGCTGATATTCCCTCGTTTTATTTGCAGTTGTCGTCTTTCTTCAAGTAGTTTTATATCTTCGAGAATATCTTTGAATTGTTTATACTCAAGCAGTCGTTGTACAAGTTCTTCCCTTGGGTCTATTTCATTGCCTTCATCATCAACCGGTTTGCGTGGAAGCAACATCTTAGCTTTTATTTTCATCAATGTAGCAGCAACAAGAATAAATTCACTCGCTAGATCAATATTTAGTTTTTCTATGTGTTTGATATAAAGCAGAAAATCATCTGTGATTTTGGCAATTGGGATGTTGTAAATATCCAACTCATCTCGTTCGATAAAAAACAAGAGTAAGTCAAAAGGCCCTTCAAACTGAGGCAACTTTATGGTATAAGTAGAGCTGTTTTGCATGAGGTGCAAAGTTAATGAATGTTGGTGGAATATAGTACAATTGTTGCTCCTGACATTTAGTGCAGACTTTACCGTACAACCGTTTCAGAATGTTTTCGGAATTATGGAGGGAGGACGAAGATTCTGGTCAAACCAATCTTATAAAACCAAAAAGACTTATGACATACTTACTATCTTTACAGCAGAATGTAAATCAGCATGGCATCCGGAAAGCTTTATTTATTACCGTCTTCATTGTCTGAAGACTCACTTTATCAACCAGATCAACAAACAACAAGTGTGATCCATTCATTGAGGTTGTTCTTGGCAGAACGATCGAAAACAGCTCGGCAGTTTATTCGGACCACCAACCCACCATACAGACAATCTGATATTGAAGTCATGGATTTGCCCAAACATGGCAAGGATGATGTTACCCGAGCGTTTCTCAACAGGATCAAATTGGGCGAAAACGGTGGTTTTCTCTCTGAGGCTGGATGCCCCGGAGTTGCTGACCCGGGAGCAGATGTAGTGGCACTTGCTCATGAAATTGGTATTCAGGTGATACCTTTGGTTGGGCCATCTTCAATTTTGCTTGCATTAATGGCCTCAGGAATGAACGGGCAGTCCTTTACTTTTAACGGGTATTTGCCCCAGGACAAAGCCAAACTTGCAACAGAACTTAGCAGACTTGAAACCGAATCTGCCAGGCAGAAGAGAACACAGATCTGGATCGAAACGCCTTATCGAAATAATCCAATGCGGGAAATTTGCTTGAATACACTTAACACTGAAACAAAATTTTGCATAGCTGCAGAAATTACAGGAGTAAATGAAAAGATATTTTCTGGAAAGATCAAAAACTGGAAACTTACGACACTTGGAGATTTGCATAAGGTGCCGGCGATATTCCTGTTGCAGGCGTAGAAATTTACCAGGCTGGTTTATGTCTTCCGACTTAAACCCCCTATCTCCCGGTCTCTGAACGATTTGGAATCAAACTATTTTTCAAAAATCCTATAACCCCCTTCATTACATTACTGGTCAGGCTCCGGGAGAAGCAAATGGTTGTAATCTGGAAGATCAGAAAATAAATAAAGGTGCGTATATTAAATATTTTTTTGTCACCAATCCGACATTTATGCATTTACATACAATTGTTATAAAAAATACGGCAATACCGCCTTAAATTTTGTAAAATAGATGTAGGTGTTAAAAAACAGAATAAAATAAGTTGAAACAGTATTTTGGTATATTAATTAGTTATTAAATAATCGATAATATTGGTAATAATTGTGATGTAAAATTATGATATGTGGGGTATATGGCGTATCTTTAGGATGTTATTAAATTCATTCATTAAATCCAAAAATCATGAGAGCACCTCAGCACCTCAGCACCTCAGCACCTCAGCACCTCAGCACCTCAGCACCTCAGCACCTCAGCACCTCAGCACCTCAGCACCTAAGAGAAAAGTTTAAACTACTTTGTAACAATGTAATTTTGATAGTATTAATTGTAGCTCAGCCATTTGGCAACTTAGCCTTTTCTCAAACTTCCAATAGCGTACTACAGTACACAAGCCTTCCAACTTCTTTGACTGCTGATCAAACTAAAATTTTAAATTATTTGCAGAGCTTGCCCTACAATGATACTCTGTATTTTGTAAATTTTGCAAATACTTATGAAAATCAAGGCATTGTAAATTTAAACCTACCTTCAGGTAATTTCAGTTTTACAGTAAAAGATATGCAGTTTGAAGGCGATACAAGTTATACCTTGACTGCAAGTTCTTCACAAGGATCGTTAAGTTTGTTTAAAACACCTGTTGCCATTGGAGGGTTAATTGACTTAGGACAAACAGTATTTGCTCTGTATCCTTTTGGTAATAATCTGCATATATTAATGCATTACGATTTGACACATACGTCAACGGATACCTGTGCTACGACTCCTCGAGAGGTTGAAGATGTTGCAGCTTGTGGCACTAATTGTAATGAAATGTTTGTTGACGTTCTAGCTTTAATAACACCAGAGGCGAAACAGTGGCTAGCAAGCAAATGGGGAACATATGCCTCTTGGTTCTTGTATCAGGAAACACATAATTTTAATGCCGCAGCCATAAATAGTGGAATTTCAAATAAGAGAATTAGAGTAACTTCTATGGATTTCACACCAGATTTTCAATACCATAGTCCAAAAAATATTTATAGTGATTGCTTTGATCAATTAAGTAAAAGCAATAGTGCTAAAATGTTAAGGAGTTATTACAAGTGTGATATTGCAGTATTACTGACCAATCAAAACTATACCTCAGCTTATGGTATATCAAATTCTTTAGATCAAAAGTCAGACAATAAATTTTGTATTGCAGAAGTACCATTTATTGATCCTATTCGATATACATTTGCTCATGAAGTGGCACATCAATTTGGATGTAGACACAATGATGATTCTGAGCCTGGGTGTCCTCATGGAAAAGATCTGAATTTGCCAACTGGAGTGAGACGTACAATTATGGCCAGTTCATTTAATAATGAAAGAATTCCATATTTTTCAAACCCAACAATATATTTTGGTGGGATATCAACGGGTGAAAATGGGTTAAGAGACAATGCAGGTCAAATAAACAGTTCAGCATTTTGTGATGTTGCTAACAATGAAAGCCCTACTGGTTTTTATGTTGATATTGATAATGACCCAGTTTGTGTCGACGAACCATTGGATATTTTTGCTGAAGTGCATCAAGGGTTACTATGGCCTCCATTTGGTTTATCCGGTATGCCGTATGGTTTACCACCATACCAGTACCAATGGAGTTGGAGCCCTAACGGTTCTTTTAATCCTACTTATTTGGCTGGC
>JAEUUM010000063.1 GCA_016787375.1 Saprospiraceae bacterium | reverse complement strand
TCGAAAAACAAACTCCACAATCTTCTCAAAAATTTAGCAACTCCGTCTATTCCTTTGGTGTCCCATGGTTTTGCCTGATCTATAGGCCCGAGAAACATCTCGTACATCCTAAAGCAGTCTGCTCCATACGCTGCTACCATATCATCCGGATTTACGACATTGTATTTTGATTTTGACATCTTCTCAACTTCCCATGAGCAACTAAATTGTTTGTTTTCGTCTAGTTTAAAACATGCATTTTCAAATTGCTTTTTGGTCTTCGCCACTTCAAGATTAAGATAATCATTGGTAACCATGTTAACATCTACATGAATTGGATTAAAGCAATCTGCAGAATATTTAGGTGTAAGATTATAAGAGACAAACAATTGATTAACATCAGGCTGGTCCGGATTAAAAATAAACTTATCTTTACTATCCAAAGCCGACTGAATTTTTTGAGCAATAATTTCAGGTTGATTGATACAATTGGCAATTTCTTCGTTGCTGAGAACAAGCAATCGTTTACCTTTTGCCCAAACTGCTTCCTTAATTCTATCTATTTTTTCTTTTAATTTCCATGATACTACTTCAATCTCAAGATCACTTTTTTCAAAACCCCAATCAGCGTAATGGTCTTCCTCAAAATCGCCTTCATAAAGTTGCTTGATACCCTGATCCTGGAAATATACGTCCAAAACTTTAAGTTTGATATACTCTTCAAAAAAGTTTTCTTTAGCTCTAAAAACGAAGTTTGATCTCCCTTGAATCATGCCTTGGTTGATCAATTTTTTAAATGGCTCATTGGTAGGAACCTTTCCAATGTCAAATAGAAACTTATGCCAAAATCTGGAATACATAAGATGACCAACAGCATGTTCAGTCCCACCGACATAAAGATCCACATTTTGCCAATAATCTATTGCTTCTTTACTGGCAAAATGTTGATCATTTTGGTTATCCATATACCTTAAAAAATACCAACTTGACCCGGCAAAACCAGGCATGGTATCCGTTTCTCTTCTAAATCCGTCAGGTAAATTTACCCAATCAGTAACTCGTGCCAATGGCGATTGTCCTTTTTCCCCAGGTTTAAAATCATCCAGTTCAGGCAATACCAAAGGCAATTCGTCGTCGCTTAATGTGTAGCAAACACCATCTTTATCGTATTTTATTGGAAAAGGCTCACCCCAATATCTCTGTCTGCTAAAGTTTGCATCTCTGAGTCGATAATTTATCCGAGCCTTTCCGATTCCTCTTTCGACAATTTTGTTAATTGCCACTTTTATTGCCTCTTTGACTTCCAGGCCATTAAGAAAATCAGAGTTAACCATCAATCCGACCTTATCTTCTATTTCAGCTTTAGGAAAATCTTTACGATCAATGATTTCAACAATTGGTAATGAGAACTTTTCAGCGAATACTTTATCTCGCAAATCACCGGCAGGCACAGCCATTATGGCACCAGAGCCATAATCTTTTAATACATATTCAGAAATCCATATTTCAATAGGTTCATTTGTAAAAGGATGTTTTGCGTAAGATCCGGTGAAGGCACCTGTAACTTGCTTTGTTTCGGAGATCCGTTCCCTTTCTGATCTGGTTTTAACATAGTTGACATAATTTTGAACTGCTAAAACTTGGTCATCAGTTGTTAATTTGGAAACTAGTTCATGCTCCGGGGCCAGTACCATGAAGGTGGCACCAAATATTGTGTCAGGTCGTGTAGTAAATATCTCAATGACTTCATCGGTATTAAGTACATTAAAAAACACTTGTGCCCCTTCAGATTTACCAATCCAATTTTCTTGCATCGTTTTTAGGGCATCGGACCATTCCAAGTTCTGCATATCACTGAGGAGTCGCTCTGCAAAAGCTGTTATTCTCAAAAACCATTGTTCCATCGGTTTTTTGACAACAGGATAACCTCCCCTTTCTGACAAACCATCTTTAACTTCATCATTGGCAAGTACCGTTCCCAACTCTTCACACCAGTTGACGAATGCCTGCCCTTTATAAGCGAGCCGGTAGTTCATCAGGATATCATTTTGCTCCTTGGCTGAAAATGATTTCCATTGTTCCGCTGAAAAGTTTTTATTATAATCTGTAAATGCGGTGGCAGATAATGATCCATCAGTTACAAAGTTTGTGATCAAATGAGAGATTGGTTTTGCTTTATTTTCAGCAGTATCAAAATAATGATCAAAAAGTCGAATAAATATCCATTGAGTCCATTTATAGTAATTAGGGTCTGAAGTCATGACCTCTCTTGACCAATCATAACTAAAACTAAGGTTATCAAGTTGTTCCCTGTACCTTTTTATATTTTGTCTGGTAGAATCCTGAGGCTTTACTCCTGTTTGGATAGCATATTGCTCTGCCGGCAACCCAAATGCGTCAAATCCCATCGGATGAAGAACATTATATCCCTGGTGTCTTTTAAATCTGCTGAATATGTCGGTTGCAATGTACCCAAGGGGATGCCCGACATGAAGACCTGCACCTGAAGGATAAGGAAACATATCAAGGATGTAATATTTTGGTTTATTTTTGTCTATCTCAACATGATAAATATCGGCATCCTGCCACTTTTTTTTCCATTTTAATTCTATGGTTCCCGGTGTATATTCCATGAAAAACAGTTGTCTTTAAAATTTGAGGTGTAAAAATACAAAAAACCTGCCATTAG
>JAEUUM010000016.1 GCA_016787375.1 Saprospiraceae bacterium | reverse complement strand
TTGTAAAGGTCACAGGAGGGACACCCGTGTATATTGCATGGGATTATAATTTTATTAGTGTTTATCCCCCCTATCCCAATCCTCTGCCACACTTAGATACCATCATAGTGCCACGAGGCGATACGATGGATTATTCTATTACTTTTTGAGGGGTAGGGATGGTGTTATTTGCATGACAAGATAAGGTGGTTGTGTTGTTTTGCCTCATCCCCCTGTCGGGACCTTCTCCGGATTGCAATCTGGAGAAGGCACTTGTATTGTAGATTCTAACATAGGTGGGACCGGTATGCATGATTCTCTCCTAAAGATGGCTTGGAGTTATTCGGATAATTAAAAATGCTGGAGCATTCCTGGGTTAAAGAAGTTTGTTTTTTTATTCACCCAAAAAAGAAGCCTTCCTATCATAAAGATAAGAAGGCTTCGACAACGAATTAATCCTTGACTGCACCTTACTCGTAATATTGAGCGGTGCCGGTCGGGATTATTTATCGCGTTTAACTAACCAATCCGCTACTGCTGGTGTTAACACATTCTGTGAACGTGCTCCCACGAATACACCGATATGTCCACCCGGAAATTCCATCAACTCTTTGTCTTTTGCACCTACCATGTCATTAATTGGCTTGGTAGTATCCGGTGGTACGATATGGTCCGCTGAGGCATAAATCGTCAGGACAGGCATGGTGATGTTTTTAAGATCAACTTTTCTACCCTCTAATTCGAATTTACCTTCAACTAATTTATTTTGTTGATACATGTCTTTGATGAACTGTCGGTAGGTTTCACCTGCTTGTGACGGGCTATCTGCTACCCATTTTTCCATTCTCAGGAAGTTCATTAGGTTGCCATGATTTTTCATGGTTTCCGGCATCGACATATATTTTCTCGCTTTGTTCATTGGTTTTAGCAGATCGAATCCACTATTCAGGAAGTCGCCAGGAACGACACCGTCGAATCCATCAACCACTGCGTCAACATCCATGTCTTTTGCCCATTTGAACAATAGCCCATTTTCTGTTTTGAAATTTACAGGGGTTACCAATGTTATCAGATTCTTAACTTTCTCAGGGAACAATGAGGCATAGATCAAACTGAATGTTCCACCTTGACAAACTCCCAGAATATTTACTTTTTCAACATTTGAAATGTTTCTTATCGCGTCGACAGCATCATTCATGTTGCCAAGAATGTAATCTGCCATTGTTTTGTAGCGATCCACTTGAGTTGGATAGCCCCAGTCAATAACATAAACATCTATACCAAGACTGAGCAATTTTCTTATAAAACTTCTGTCTGGCTGAAGGTCCATCATCTCCCATCTGTTAACCAGTGCATAAGAGATCATAACCGGAGTTTTTGCTACTTTCTTCGTGTCGCTTAAAAAATGATAAAGTTTAACTTTACCATCTGACCAAACCACTTCACGAGGAGAAGTTGCTATATCTACTTCCTCTATTTTAGCGATGTTCTTCATAGCTTCTGCAACTGTATCCACTTTTTCGAGGATGGCATCAACTACGTTATTTTTTTCTTCTGCTTTCATTGGTTTTGATTGGTTAATATGCAAGGGTGATCAAGCTATAAAGCCGATCACCCCGATATTTTAATATTAGTTTTTAGAAGCTTTTGTTTTTACAGATGCAGTAGAAACAGTTGTTTCAGGAGCCGTTTCAACAGCTGATTTTGTCATACTTTGCTCAAGCATTCTAACTTTTCTTTTAAGGTCAGCGATTTCTTTTGAAATCTCGTTGCCGATTGATTTTGTTAGAATAGGCATTGGAGCCAATGCTTTTTCTGCTATTTCGTCAAATTTTGATTTGATCTGAACAGATATTTTTGATGCTTCAGCTTGAAGAACTGAGTATTCTTTTGTGTCTAAAACTTCAAGCATGTATTTTTCCAATACATCCATGTATTGTTTGAAAAATTCCATTGCATCAGGTAATTGCTTGGTTTCGTTAAACTTTGCAGTATAAGTTTTCATGATTTCTGGAAGTGCGTGACGGCTGTTTTCGTACATTTTAGCCTGCATCTCAGCATTTTTCATGATGTAAGAAGACATCTGGAACTGGATATCCTTCATGATTTTGATAATATCAGTCTGATCATTGTTGTCCATCATGTTGAACATAGGTTCGATGTGTGATCTGAACTGATTGGTCATGTCAGAAATGAAACCAAACATTGGATTGATTGATTTAAGATCCCAATTTTTGTTAGATTCATTCATCCAATTAACCATTTTGTCAAATGAAGGGTTTGAATGTTGTATTTGATTAATCCAAGCATCAAACATTTTGTTAGACTGCTCCAACATATCAGAAGGATTCATGGTCATTTTATAACCCATCATTTGATTTACAAGGTTTTTGTAAAAATCAGCGGGAATAAAAGCACTCATGAAATCATTATGGTTTACACCGTTTTTGATCATTTTTGTGATCGGCTCCCACATTTTTTGGATGGTAGCATAGCTGTTCTGGAAACTTTCGAAAGCAGGCTTGATTGGTGCAGGAATGTGTTTAACTACATTTTCTTCCATCCATTTCGTAGAATTGTCCATCCACTTGTTCCACTCAGCAGTTGCAGTTTCAATTGATTTTTCCATTGCTTTTTTGTCAAAACCTGGCATTTCAGTTGACATGGTTTTGATTTGCTCAGCATAAGCATTTCTCCATTTTTCGAAAAACTCGATTTGAGAGTCCATCATTTTTTGGAAAGCCTGAGGAGCTGTTTCCATAACTTTTACCGGATCATTGTTTTTCATTGTTTCGTTGATGATCTCAGTATTTTTATTAAACCAGTCTTGAACAAAAGTCTGGTTTTTAGTAGCAAACGCTTTTGTACCGTTTGTAGTTGTAGATTCGATAACTTTAGAAGAAAGATCTGACCACATGTCGAATGCTTTCTTTTGATTTTCTAAAACATCACTGAAGATTGTTTTCATATTAGGGTATTTTATAAATTTTAAATTGATGACACAAAGATAAGTCTGTAGGTGCGGAGCAAACAAGGGCCACTGCTAATTAATATGGATTGACAAATAGAATAATATTTTATAATAATAATATAAACAACAGATAAACAATTAGTTATAATATAAAATAACAGTATTGACCAAACATTTTTTGAAAATATAATAACCAAATATAATTGCGTTGATACAGCCGTTTCACACGCAATTCAAAATTTTTATTTGGCAAAAGGCTTATTTTATGCAATTGGTTTTTGTGAAAATGAACTAGCTTTTGAATTGAATTGCCGGTTTAAGGAGTTTTTTTAGAATTTTGACTATGTTCATTTTATGTTATGCAACCAAATTGTTTGCAGACTGAGTTCAGAAAGTGTTTTGCATTGGGCCTATTTTATTGTCTGATTTAATAAACATTTTGATTTTTAGAATTTACTGCAAAGTACTTTCTTTCAAAGTGTGCCAACTTGTTTAGAAACTGTATTTAGCAATGAATTTACCAAAATAGTATATTCCTTGTTGTGCAATGTTTTTTAAATTCGGAGATAATAAAGATAATAATTCAGCTTAACTCGGGATAAGAAATGTTTAGAGTGTTGAGAGATGAAGATAAAATTAAGCCGTTGTGGCTAAAACTTAAATTGAAGGTATTATCGCCAATTTACCTTAGACATATAACAATAATGAGAAGCCGGATTGTTGGAAACTAAAGTGGCTTCAAAGAGAATCATAAAAAAAGCCATCTTTCGCGATGAAAGATGGCCCGAATAGTATGATCAAAAAACGCTTATGACTTTTTGGTAAAATGGAATGATTTTGTGCCGGTACTAAAAGCTGATAGATTAGCTGCAGTGATTGATGACCTGGCTACAAGTTTGTTACCATTTAATCTGTGTATTTCCAAAGCCTCCAGGGGCTGGTTGCTTGATTTTTTGTCTGATTTGTTGTTGAATATAATGTATTTACCGTCTTTAGAGATGCTCCATGTACCGTTTTCAGTGAAAGTTTTGATTTCACTTCCGAAACGCTTGGTGTAGTTTCCGTTTTCTGATAACTCAATATCAAAGAAAGCTCCTCGGATAGGTTCAAAAGTACCCGGTTGATCAAAACGCTGAGCTATTTCGAAAGGATATTGGGTTGAAGTCCAAATTCCCGTTATGTCTGAGCGCTTTACATCGGTAGCTTTGATGCTTGCATAATCAAACGAAAGAAGTTTTCCGGTGTTGATGTTTTTAAGTTCCATGCCATCACATGTTTGACTGATTTTGTAAAGTTCTTCTTTACCGGCTGATTTACCAGATAGCACCAAGAAGACACCACCTTCAAAATCCATCAATCTCCATTTCTTTTCCTCTACTTGGATTCCCTTGTCAGTAGTTTCGTTGAAGACCAAAAGTTTTCCGTTTTTCTCAAACATGAGTTTTTGGTTAACCTCGTTTTCAATGCTTTCACCTGAAATCCAGATACCGCTTAATAGGTCGTCTTCACTTTTTTCAATTATTGAAGAATGTGTGTCTTGTAGTTCGTTCACCAATCTGCATCTGTCTGAACCAGTGATGTTGTGAGCGCTCATGTTGAATCCTAAACCGATAAGGAAAATCAAAAATGATAATGTCCTTTTCATAATAATTTATTTTATGTTTTTAAAATTGTTTTTGTTGCCCGTTTGACGCCCGGACGTTGCGATTTGTTACAAATGTTTTTCAATTTCTCTCTTAATGCCAAAATTTATCGATTAGTGCATTGATAATAAAGACGAATCGCAATTCTGACTTTTTTAGCAAATATTTAATTTTATAAAAATGAATAATTTAATCAAATATTCGTTAAAATGGTTTCTCAATAGTTTGTAAACAAATTAAATTCCTTTGAATTAATTTCGCTGCAAAGATACAATGAGTAAACGAATAAAAAAATATAAAGTTCTGTTAAAGG
>JAEUUM010000601.1 GCA_016787375.1 Saprospiraceae bacterium | reverse complement strand
GGTATTGCATCAGTCACAAATTCTTTTTCGATTTCGACAGCATCTTTTATTATGTTAAGCACGACACTTTCCGGTAATCTGTTAATAAGGTGCTTTGTGTATAAGTGACACGCAAAATCACAATGAACCCCTTCGTCTCTTGATATTAATTCGTTAGAGAAAGTAAGTCCGGGCATGAGCCCTCTCTTTTTCAACCAATAGATTGAACAAAAACTACCTGAGAAGAATATACCTTCAACTGCTGCAAATGCAATCAATCTCTCAGCGAAACTCCCGTTCTTAATCCATCTCAATGCCCAGTCCGCCTTTTTGGCTACACACTCCAGGTTATCAACAGCGTTGAACAGGTAGTCCTTTTCGTTTGGATCCTTTATATAGGTGTCTATTAAAAGTGAATATGTTTCGGAATGAATGTTCTCCATCATGATTTGAAAACCATAGAAAAATTTTGCCTCGGTGTATTGAACTTCGTTAACAAAATTCTCGGCCAGGTTTTCATTAACGATACCGTCACTAGCAGCGAAGAATGCCAAAACATGTTTTATGAAATGTTTATCGTTTTCTGAAAGCTTTGTTTCCCAATCTACCAAATCTGAGGATAAGTCTATTTCTTCTGCTGTCCAAAAGCTTGCTTCTGATAATTTGTACCACGACCAGATGTCATCATGCTGAATTGGGAAAAGCACAAATCTGTTCGGATTTTCTTGTAGGATAGGTTCTGTGAATTTTTCCATGGTCTCAGTTTAGTTTTGTTGTTGTCTCAAAAAAATTTTCAAAAAACAAGACAGTAAAAAATCTAAGCGCAATTTCAGTGCATTGCAATCCGTAGCGTTATCAGTCTCAGAATTTGTTGAAAATTAACACAGTAGGTTTGATTTCTAAAAGTTTCGCTATTGTGCTGTCACAAAGGTAAGATACATTGCAAATTTTAGGTATATCAATTATTAACATTTTGTTGAAAAGTGATTTAAAATATTGATTATCAACAAATTGAAATTGTTCATAACTTTTCAACATTGTCAACATTGAAAACTAGTCGATTTGTATATTTTATCACCAAAATAGTGATAAACATACAAAAAGGCACTCTAAAACAACTCTTTACGCCTAAAGAACCAAACCAAGGAAAGAGACAAAACAAGTGAAATGACACAGATGTAATAAAAAGAATATTGAGAATCTGCTAATGGGAGATGTTTTACATTCATCCCATAAAAACTTGAAACCAAAGTCGGAACCATCAAAACAATGGTTATCATGGTCCAACGTTGTATTATAATGTTTAGGTTGTTTGAAATCATAGAGGCCATCGCATCAGTTGTACCACTTATGATGTGAGTAAAAACATTGGCCATCTGGTGTGCCTGGTTATTATCAATTATGATGTCTTCAAAATAATCTAATTTATCTTCATCATTATTAATACCCAAAAAATCTGTTCTTTTTAATTTTAATTTTAATAATTCATTGGAGCTTAACGCATTGACAAAATAAATTGAGCTTTTCTCCAAACCAAGCAATTGCTGAAGTTCGTGACTACGGCTACTTGATATAAGCTGCTGCTCAATCACGTCTCTGCTTAAATTAAGTTTCTTCAAATAGCTGGTAAAGCGATTCACGTTTTGGTCGAGAATCTGCAGAATAAACAGTTTAAAATCTGATGGGTTGAAATGACGTACTTTATCCTTTAAAAATAAATCAATTACGGTATTATCGAATGCGGATATGGTGATTAGAAAGGTTTCAGAAAACAAGATTCCGATTGGTACGGTAAGAAAAACTGCCTGATGTTCGTCCTCACGATTATTCGGAATAGGCGTATTGATCAGTATAAACCTAAAGTTGTCTTCTTTTTCATAACGTGCGCGTTCCTCTGAATCAAGTGAATCCGTAAGGTAGTCAAGTGGGATGTCAAATTGCTCCGCGAAATCCTCTAATTCATTGGAACTAAAAGGTGTAGAAATATGCACCCAACATCCGGACAGGAAGGAATCGAGTTCTATTAACTGCCCTTGTTCTTTTCTGAAGTATCTGATCATCTCCGTTATTTTCCATTATGAAAGAATAAGGTTTATAAATCAGCACAGCCCCTCTATGAAAAGGCAGTTGCACTTATTGATTCGCTGCGCAAAATTACGAAATATTATTAAAGTTATACCAAACTAATTTGAAAGGATCTTTTCGAAGGGTTTATTTCATGATAATTGCCTTCAATGGCGAGATTGTTCGCACCATTAACGAGGGCACCAACATAATGATTATTACAAACACAAAGGTGAAAACATTGATCATTAAAATCTTGCCGAAGTCAAAATGAATTGGAGCAAAACCCAGGTAATAATCCTTCTCTGACAGCTTGATAAACTTAAAATACTTTTGACTACCTGCAATCAGAAATCCAAATAAATTCCCAAAAAATAAACCCCGTAGAAGGATGTAACCGGCAAATTGAATGAATACCTTTTGGATAGTAAAATTAGTTGCACCCAATGCCTTGAGGATCCCAATCATATTTGTTCTGTCAACTATCAATATCAATAGTGATGTACTAAGATTTATAATGGCAACAACCATCATCAATCCAATAATCAAATGTTCGTTGGTATTTTGCAATTCCAGCCATTCAAATATATTGGGAAGTTTTTGCCGGATAGACTCAGTATATAAGCTATCCGGTACCATATTATCGTATATGTGTGCGTTATAAACATCCAGATCAGCAACATTTTCTAAAAAAACTTCAAAGCCACCAACTTGATCTTTGCTCCATCCCATCAAATTCTGGATAACAGCCAAATCAATAATGGCAAATTTTTGATCATATTCTTCTAATCCGGTTTTATATATTCCTGACACAGTGAATTTCTTTTTCAGCTGATCTCCGTCACTCACAAAATAAATAATCAGCGATTTACCAACACTCAATTTGAGTCTTTCAGCTGTTTGCTCAGAAATCAGAATATCGCGGGAACCTTTTCCAATGTTCCTAATGGGACTTCCTTTTACAATAAAATCTTTGATAAATGACCAGTTGAAATGCTCATCTATTCCTTTCAACACTATTCCCTCAATTTCTGATTTCGTTTTCATGATTCCGGCTTTGAAGGCAAAAGCCTGAATATTTCTAATTTTTCCTTTGGTGGTGCGGGTTGTTTGCCATTGAGGAAACTCAAATCCAAGTATTACTTTGGGGCCGGAATAATTTATTGGTCCGATGGAAGCTGTTTGAGGATAAAAAGATTGCTTGGATGAAATTGGTTTACTTTCGTAGCTATTGACTTCACTGTTGTGGATTATGTGAATATGCCCCCAAAATCCAAATATTTTTTCACTGATGGTCCTCTGAAAACCACTAATTAGACTACTGGCTACGATCATGATCGCAACACTGATAGCGGTTGCTACAACCCCTACCCGAACAATAAGAGACGAAAAATTCTTCTCTCTTACAGCCGAAAGCCGTTTTGCGAGGAAACCCGACAGGAATAAAGACCGTTTCATGGGGTGAAAGTAAGCAGAAAATCAAATATCCTTGCTTTAAAATAAAAAACTAATATTACTGATAATCTGTATTTTTGCACCGAAATATCACTCATGAAAAAGAATTTTGTTGAAGAGTTGCGTTGGAGAGGCATGTTACACGACATCATGCCGGGTACTGAAGAATTGTTAAACAAAGAAGTTGTTAAAGCTTATATCGGATTTGATCCGACTGCTGACTCTCTTGGCGTTGGCAACCTTGTCCAGATAATGACATTGCTCCACTTCCAACAATGCGGCCACAAACCAATTGCTCTCATAGGCGGTGCCACTGGTATGGTAGGTGATCCAAGCGGAAAAAGTGAAGAGCGAAACTTGTTAAATGAGGAGACACTCCAACATAACCTCGCATGCCAAAAGAAGCAACTTGAAAAATTTCTTGATTTTGATAATCAGACAAATCCGGCTGAGATAGTCAACAATTACGACTGGTTCAAAGAGATCAATTTCCTGACTTTTATAAGAGATGTAGGAAAATACATTACCGTCAACTATATGATGGCAAAGGAAAGTGTAAGAAAACGAATAGAGGAGAAGTAGGGATGTCATTTACAGAATTCACCTACCAACTTATACAAGGATACGATTTTTACTGGCTTTGGAAAAACAAAGACATAAAGCTCCAAATGGGTGGTTCTGATCAATGGGGTAATATCGTAACGGGAACGGAGCTGATAAGAAGAAAAGATTCAGGCACCGCTTATGCTTTGACAACTCCTTTGATCAAAAAAGCCGATGGTTCAAAATTTGGAAAATCTGAATCAGGCAATATCTGGCTTGACCCAAAAAGGACATCGCCTTATCAATTTTACCAATTTTGGTTAAATGCTGCAGATGAGGATGTTAAAACTTACATCAGGATTTTTTCTTTGAAGACCAAAGAAGAGATCGAAGAGTTGGAAAAAATACATTTTGATGCACCGCATTTGCGTATCCTGCAAAAAGAATTGGGTAAGGAAATAACTTGCAGAGTTCATTCTGTTAAAGACTTTGAGTCAGTATTGAAAGTCACGGAGTTGTTATTCAACCCTAAGCTTGATTCTGAATATTTGCAGAAAATATCTGAAGAAGATTGGTTGTCAGTTAGTGATGAAATACCCAGTTTTAAATTCATAGGTACAACTGATTTTACCAAAACAGATATTTTGACCCTATTGTCAGAGGCTTCGGGTATCTTACCATCAAAAAGTGAGGCCAGGAGAGCCATTACCGGCAATGCAATAAGCATAAATAAAATAAAACTTCAGTCAATAGATGCCATATTTAATGAATCAGATTTGTTAGCAGGCAAATATCTTTTTATTGAGAATGGTAAAAAGAACAAGTGTTTGATGATAGTTGAGGAACCAAACTAAGAGAATTTTTTAATTAAATTCAGCAATATCGAAATCAGCACACTCAATATCAGCATACTTGTAATTGGAGCAAAAAAGGTAAAATTGCCACTTTTATATTTAAAATCACCTGGAAGCCTGCCAATCCATTGTAGCTTGTCCTGAAAATAAAGAAATAAAACTCCCAAAGCAATCAACATTACTCCTGCAATAACCAAGCTTTTTGCAATCTGGGGATTCATAATAAAATAAATTTAAAACAAAATAACGACAAAATACCCATATTCAAGACATGCCATTGATAGATATTAGTAATGATTATAAACAAAATTGGTATAGCAACAATAAACATCTTGCTACAATTATCCCTTCAATGACAAGAAAAATAGTTGGGGTGCATTACAAAAGAGAGAGGCTTATTTTAAATGATGATGATTTTGTAGATCTTGATTGGTTGAAAAACGGAAATGACAAACTTTTGATAATTACCCATGGACTGGAAGGAAATTCTGAAAAACATTATGTAAAAGGCCTTGCACTAGAATTCGCTCAAGATGGCTGGGATATATTATCCTGGAATTGCCGCAGCTGCAGTGGAGAGATGAATTTAGGACCAAAGTTATATCATCATGGAGATATAGATGACATCCACGAGGTTTACCAACATGCAATTAAGAAAGGTGATTATAAACAGGTAGCATTTGCGGGATATAGTATGGGTGGAGTTATCAATACAAAATTCATTGCAAAAATCGGTGGCACGAAAACAGATTTAATTAAACTAAATATTGCCATCTCAACACCTTGTGACCTTAAGGCTTGTGCCCTAACCTTGGACGTAAAAAGAAATTTTATTTACAAAAATAAATTTTTCAAAAGTTTATCAGAAAAATTAATAGCAAAAGAAAAACAACATCAGGGTATAATTGATGTCAGATTATTGAAAGAAAAAATGTCTTGGGCCGAATTTGACGAAAAGATCAGTGCCCCATTCAATGGTTACCAAAGTAGTCAAGAACTTTACAGTAAAGCGACCATCAATAATTGGCTAGCAGAAATTCAAATTCCAACTTTAATATTGAACTCAACAGATGACCCTTTGGTTCCCAGAAATTCCAACCCTATTGAATTCGCAAAAAAATCTGAAATCATAACTTTAGCACTTACGAGTAAGGGAGGGCACTGTGGTTTTGAACAAATAAAATCCAATAAAAGCTTTGCAGAAGTGTTCTCACTGCAATTTGCAAACAAAATAATAAAATAAACAATTCGGATACACACTAATATTAATGGTTTTGTACATTTGTTGTAAACAAAAATTAACAGCTTATGTCTCCTATAACTCCCCCTTCTGATTTTAAACCTAAATCATTTTGGCAAAGACCTGAAGGATTAACCGGCGGTATTTTCATGACAGGTATCATTCTTGGGCTTGGTTATTTGTTATATAAATTTCTGCCGATTCTAATAACATTGGTTTCTAATATGTTATACTTAGGCATATTACTTGTTGCACTTGCAGCTTTAATATATATGGTCATAGACCCACGGATGCGAAATCTGGTTTGGTATGGTTACAAAAGCATAATGCGTTGGATCACCGGCATATTTGTAAATATTGACCCTATCGGTATTTTAAAAAGCTATGTGGAAGATTTGGAGGATAATCTTGCTAAAATGAGCAAACAGATTGGTAACCTTAGGGGATCCATGAGAAAACTTAAAACGACGATGGAAGAAAATGATAAAACCATCGAAAATGAATTGAATATTGCTAACGCTGCAAAAAAGCAAGGCAATGAAAAGCAGTTGGTTTTATCGACAAGACAAGCTGCTCGTTTGAAAGAGTCCAATGAAAAGTACACTTCACTTTATTCAAAAATGGACATCTTGCACAGAATTCTTGCAAAAATGTATGAAAACAGTGAAATCCTTCTTGAAGACACCAAAGACCAGGTTAAGGTCAAACAAGAAGAGCGAGAGGCCATAAGAACAAGTCATTCAGCAATGTCTTCAGCGATGAAAGTTATTTCCGGTGACAAAGATAAAAAAGCCATGTTTGATATGGCGGTTGAGGCTATTGCTGACGATGTCGCTAATAAAGTTGGTGAAATGGAGAGGTTCATGGACATGTCTTCAAAATTCATGGACTCTGTTGATCTGCAAAATGGAGTCTTTGAGGAGGAAGGTTTAAAAATGCTTGAACAGTGGGAAAATCAAAGTCAGTTATTGCTTATGCCCGGTAAATCAAGCGATACACTTGACCTTAATAATGCACCTGAAACCCTCAAACAGAATAAAGATGATGATCAAAATGATGGCTACAAAAAATTATTTGACTAGTTCTGCCAATTGAATTTTGGTTTTTTAAAACAATATAAAATTGAGCCCACTATCATAAACGAAAAAGGCCACACCTAAAAATAGTGTGGCCTTTACTTATTCAACTTTTAAAATATTTTAATTTTTGACTACACCAATGGTTTGACAAGGTGGATTGACACAATTTGAACAAGGTCCAGGGTTAAGTACTTCAACGTCAATGTAACAGAAAGGCTTATCCACATCCTGAATCCGTATGGTTTTCTTACCTCCAGTAGCAGATCCATTATTGAATCTGAAACTAGTTGCGCTTCCATATAGTGCAGTTGCAGGAGTAACAATACCTCCTCCGCTAATAATCGTAACAGTATAGATACTTCCAATACCCAATCCGGTAGGATTCAATGAAAATGTGGTATAATCATCTATTTGTGTGCCTTTTGTTCCATTATCATTGCAGCTTAAATTTGAAAATCCGGTATCATCAAGTAAACACAAATCACCGTTATCACATACCAAAGGATCAATTATCACAATCTGAGCCTTACAAGTTGGAATATTAAAATCTGTCAATGTTACGGTTACATCACCGGCTCCGACGGATCCGGCATTAAGGGTAAATACAGTTGGAACTCCATATAGTGCAGTTGTTGGTGTAACAGTTCCTTGGCTTACGGTAACTTTGTAGGTTGTTCCACCACCAGTTGAAGTTCCAAGTAATGTGAATGATATAAAATCATCTGTTGGACTGAAAGTTCCTGCATTATGACAATCAGTAGGTTGTGTTGAAGTCACAGAAAGTTCACAAAAACAAGGACCAGGAGAAATATAATTTTTTGATTTGCTACAAGGCTGATCTGGATTTGAGAAAGTTGCGGTAACTGTTTTCGCTAAACCATCAGCATCGATATCTTGCAACAAATAGCTGATCGGCGACACAAATGGTGCATTGAATACCTCCGAAACACCACCCGACGTCACGGTTAAAGTTCCTGTAGTCGGTGGATATGTAAACGTAATATCTCCGGACAAGTCAAATTTACTCACAACAGGTTTGCATGGACCTGCAGTGGCGGTAATCAATGATATATCACACGGGTTGAAATAAAGTCCAAAATCAAAAGAATGGTCATTTTCTCCCGGGCCTTTAGTTGTGAGGGTAATGTAAGGAACCCCACCAACTAAACTTGCGTCATTATCACTTTGGTCAGAACCTCCAACACCTTGAACATCAGAATAAGTTAATTCATAATTGGTCAAAATGCCTGTACCTTTTCCGGCAGAAAATTGTGTTGGACTTATTCTTAATTTATAAACTGTATAAGGTTGTGGACCTAAAGTGTTCGGTTTTAGTGGCCCGATTGTATCGACAACATTGGTATAGTTGAAATAATATCCACCTTGTGCATTGGTAGTGGTTGAAGCTATTACATTATTAGAGGCATCTAACAATTGAACAATCACATTGGGTATAGGTGATTCATTCGCATCTTGAACTCCATCATGGTCTAAATCCCGCCAAACATAATTTCCAATTTCTATTGGTGGAACAATTTCAAAGGTCTCTAAATCACCTAGACTATTGGCTTTACCAAAAAGACCGAGATTATTTGAACTTGCATATATTACTTCATAACCTTCTTCATTGGCATTATTTTTATTTTTTGTCGTTACTCTTGCACCAGTTTTGTTGTCATACAACATAACCCCTGAAGAGTATATATCAATTGGGTCCATAAAAGTTGTCAATGCACCATCGAAATCTGATGTAAAGTGCACAGAAAGCCCCCCCATTGTTGATTCGGTATGAATGTAATTATCCTGATAATATTCAGGACTCAGCTGTATTGTATACTGACAGGTATTTACACCTGTATTTCGTTTTGCTTGAAGCAACTCTCCTACCATTGCCAAATTATCACCACAGCAAGTTCCACAAAGGTCTGCATTTACGTGACCAGCTTGAGAGGCATGCCTATCTGTTATGCCAATAAGGAAATTCCCCTCAGCGTCAAATTCAATATCACTAATCATTGGAGATCCGTTTACTTCATATCCATCTACCCACCATTTTCTTCTCCATGGTAACCATGGTTTATCACTGTTTCTGTAACTAAAATTCCATGTAACAATCGGTGTAGGATTAAATATTCCTGAAACCTGATCTAACTCCATGATGTTACCTGTCATGCTGTTACCGTTGACCTGAGTAGGTGTGCCATCCAAATTTTGAGATGAACAAACCACACCAACATATATTTTCCCTCTCTTTACCTTTAATCCAAATGGCCGGTGTTGACCTGTAGGAGTTCCATCTCCTCCACACGGACTTGGTATAACGTAACTTTTAATTTGAGCAGCGGTTGGGATTTTTGGATTGAAAGGATCCTGCAAATCAATTTCGTAAAGTTTGCGATCATAAAGGTTAACTACATAAAGATATCTGCCATCTTCAGATATATCTATATCTCCAAAAGCCAATTTACCTACTTGATCCCAAGCAGCAGGGTCTGCACTTGCTTGTGTTTTATCACCTGGAAGTAATCTATCATCATTGGTACCCAAAACCGGACTAAAAAATACCTCATTTGAGCAATTCCCTGTAAGGGCTTTGGTATATGGGTTCACCTCATCACTGGTTGCAATTCCGAAGTCTGCATCAAAATCAACGAATTTCAAATTAGCATTTAAATCATATGGTCCATCTGCATTCATCCAATAAATACCACCGGTTCCTAGTGGCCCCATACCTGAATGTCTTCGGACTGTGGCCGCTACCCAGATTTTCTTTGCTTGTCTTGAAAAAGCCATCCCCCATGTTGCTCCAACTTGTGATTGTTTAGCAACCATATCCCAGGCCTCTCCGTCCGTTGATCCTCTACCAGAATTGGTGGCATGTCCTGAATTCTTGTATTTAAATTTTACCACACCGGGCAAATCTTTAACATTTCCACTGCCATCCAATGGATCACCATTTCCGTAAACATTCAAGAATGTGCTTGGATTGGCATCTGTACTGAAATCGGAAGGATAATTAATTATATAATTGTGTACGCTTGGTCCACTAGCAAATTGTATACTTGAACCGTAGGTATTTCCATTTGGTGCTGAAAAATCTTGTGTCGGGGAAAGGTTGCACAATCCACTAGGTATGATGAACTCAATTCTGACAGGATAAGACGCAGGTGTGTAAGAATAAGACCCACTGGCAGAAGATGTAGTAGAACCTAAAAAAACATCTGTTGTAGGTGAAACTCCATCTTTGTAGAAGTTGACTATAATTCCGCCCCTGCCCGGCTCTCCTGCTTGCTGAATTCCGTCACTGTTGTAGTCTCGAAATACCTTTCCGGTGATTTGTGCAGTTAGCCCGCCAATTGAAATAAATACCATTAGCAGGCATGCTAAAGATCTGATGTAAATCGTGTGACCTCTCATTATTAAGATTGTTTTATAGTATGTTAATCTCGTGAGGACAATCAAAATTTTTGTTTAGGTATTATTGCTCACCCACAAAAGTCTGAGTATCCAGCACGCAAAGGTATTCGAAGAGGGGAATTTTAATCTTGATTTTTTATTGAAATTGTGACATTACATTAAAGTATACAATTCAAAAAAACAAAATAATTTCGTTTCAAGATCCGTCATTTTTAGAGAACAATTGTGTTATTAATAAATAAAATGTGACAATTTGCAACATTTCACTACATTTTGTTAACAACCAAATGACTCTTTTACTATATTTATTTAAAAAATACACTCAAGCTTTCGCTAAGCCTAGTTCCTGTCCCTTTTGCAACATTAAAATATAAGCTGATTCATATTCATTTTGAATTTCACCATCAAGAATGGCTTCCCGGATTGCATTTTTAATTATTCCAACTTCTCGTCCGGGTCTGATATTGAAAGTTGACATAATCAGTTCTCCGGATATTGGAGGTTGCCAATTCCTTATTTGATCTTTTTCCTCAACTTCCGCCAATTTATTTTTGACAATTTTGTAATTCTCCAAAAAGCGAGCCTTTTTATCTGCGTTTTTTGAAGTAATATCAGCTGCACACAATAACATTAAGTCATCTATTTCATCACCCGCATCAAATAATAAACGCCGAATTGCGGAATCGGTGATATTCTCTTTAGTCAGTGAAATCGGCCTTAAATGAAGGGCAACCAGCTTTTGGACATATTTCAACTTGTGATCAAGAGGTAATTTCAATCTTCTGAAAATTTTTGGCAACATCACCGAACCCAAGTATTCATGACCATGAAAAGTCCAGCCGGTCTCCGGGCTAAATTTTTTTGTTGCTGGTTTTGCAATATCATGAAATACAGCAGCCCATATGAGCCAGATATCATTTGTATGTTGACGAAGATTGTCAATAACTTCAAGAGTGTGGTAAAAATTGTCCTTGTGTCCTTTACCATCTATATATTCAACACCCCTCAGATCAACTAATTCGGGTAAAATATAACTTAACAAGCCGGTTTTATACAAAAGATCTAACCCCATTGAGGGTTTATTGCTTAGCAATATCTTTTCAAGTTCAATAATGATTCTCTCTCTGGAAACGATTTCAATCCGCTTACAATTATTTGCAATAGAATTTAAGGTCTCGGGGTGAATTTCAAAATGTAATTGTGAGGCAAACCGTATTGCCCTCATCATTCTTAATG
>JAEUUM010000313.1 GCA_016787375.1 Saprospiraceae bacterium | reverse complement strand
CATCAGAAGACAAAGCAGGGTGAGCCACAGAATACTCATCACTATTAAACGGTAAACTTTCTTGAGTACCCCAACCATCACCTTCACTCTTTGCTGAATAAATCTTTAAGTTGACTATATTTTCATCACTTTTTCCTGTTTTGCCGGTGAGGTAGTTATTTCTTGTAAAGTATATTTCAGAATAGTCATTATTAAAAGAAACTGCAGCATCGTGGTATTTGGAATTCAGAGTATTGTTAAATTTTTTGGGTTTACCAAAAGATAGTTCAGAACAAGTTTTACTATTCAAATCTTTCGAATCCACTTGAAATAAATCGAGGAAAGGCAGACCTGTCCAGGAATGTTCCCTCTTTATTGCATAACCTTTATCACGTTCTGAAGCAAAAACCAAACTTCCTTTATAAAAAGTTGGTCCAAAATCATCTAGATTTGAATTAAAAGGCAGAGATTCTATGGTGTAAATATCGCCATTCTTATTCATTAAATCATCTTGCAAATCGCACGCTATAGCCAATTGCTTACCTCTCATATCACCAGGAACGGCTTCATTATATCGCTTGAAATACTCTTTTGCCTGACCACATTTGCCATTTTTTTGTAAAGCTTCACCATAGAAAAGTTGATGAATAGGCTGTGCTTCAGGCAATATTACCACTTGACCAAACCAATATTCTGCATTTTCTGAATCATCTATTTTACGATATGCCTCAGCAATATTTATCTTTGCCTCTGCATTATCTCGCTTCTGCAAAATCTTGTTATATACTCTTATGGCTTCCTTGTACTCAAGATTATTCATCATGGTTCTTGCTCTTTTTAACGCAGCTTTTTGAGCATCGGCCATGGTGTTAAGCATCAGTATGCTTAAGCTTATAAAAATTATTCTTTTAATTGACATATTCATCAGGTTTAGGGAATGAGGCATAATTTTTTAAAAATAACGAGGTGTAACCACTTTATTGGTCTTATAATCGAATTCATACCCAAGCATTAATTCGAACGAGCCGCTATTGAGAGAACGTAATTCTTTAGGCAATGAAAAATCGTAAGCTGCGCCTACTCTAAACCCATTACTCATAAGATAATTGGCCCAGACATCAAAAGAATCATAAGTACTCCTTTCTTTATCAAATGCTTCAAAAGCTGATCTGAAGCCTGTTCCAATCCAGAGTGATTGGTAGAATAATAAAGATAAATCAACATCAAACTCTGTTGGTGCAGTAACGGACTGAAAAACTTCTTCTTTGCTATATTTGCTCAACAAACCAACATTCTTTATTAAGATTGATGGCTTAAAGACAAGGTCAGGACCATCAAGATTGATCGCACCACCCATTGAAAAATAGTAATGTCTGTATTGTTTAGCATAAATATCATTATCAACCTCTTTTGGTGAAAGATCATATTCGATAAGATGAGGCACACCTATACCGGCATAAAATCGGTTGGTATAATAGTAAACACCCGCACCAAAGTTTGGCAACCATTTATTAGGATTAACCTGAAAATTAGGATCATTTTCTTTGTAGTTAAGCTTTCCCCAATCAGCTCTAAAATTATTTATTCCGGCTTGGAGTCCAAATGCCAGTTTTCCATAACCAACCGGAATTCGGTATGCATAGGAAATATTAGCCAAAAGGGTATTCGTTGGACCAATCTTGTCATTTACAAGGTTAAAACCCAAACCAACTTTTTCGTTTGCCAAAGGAGTATGAATGGTAAAAGTTTGAGTTGTAGGTGAACCTTCAAGACCAATCCATTGAGATCTGTGCAAAAGCGAAACCGACATGTGGTCGTTGGAACCTGCATAAGCAGGATTATACCAAAGGCTATTGAACATATATTTCGTAAACATTGGATCTTGCTGAGCATAGATATTGCCAATGCTGGTGATTAAGAGTGCTAGAATAATTTTTTTCACTGTAATTCTATTTTAAGTTCAGATCAGTTGTGTTTAAAAATTTTTGTTCAATTTAAATCTTTAGCGGTAAATTACCAAATACCCACTGTAAGTTTTTCCTTTTCCGTCATCAAGGATATAAAAATAGGTTCCATCTGGTAGCAGCTTGTCTTCCCACGTTCCGTCCCAGGTATTCTGATAATTATCTTTTTGATATACTCTATTTCCCCACCTATTGTAAATAGACAATTTGTTTTTCGGGTAATTTTGTATTCCGGTAATGGTAAACACATCATTCTTCTCATCTCCATTTGGAGTAAATCCATTGTAAATAATCAGTGTGTCTGGGCAAAGTATGGTAATAGTAACTACTGCCGGATCACAGTTTTGACCGATACATAAAATATATGTAAAACTGTCAACACCACAGAACCCATCATCTGGGGTGTATGTAATCGTACCATTAGAATTCACAATAACGGTGCCATTTTTAGGACCAACTCCGCCTAGTGATACCGGCAATATAGAAACTGTACCTGCACCTCCCGGATTGATATCATTGCCCAGTACTGTTATATCTACTGGTTTATTAACATCTGTGTTGACTGCATCATCATTTGCTATTGGAAACTCTTCATTGGAATTGACAGTTATCATTATTGTTGTCGTGTCGCAGACCCCAAGGTCGTCTCAAAATACAAAACATAAGGTGTCAGTACCCGGAACCAAACCGGTAACCGTCACACAACCTGTGTTCAGATCAGTGGTGTATGAAATATTTCCGGTATTCTTTTCAGGACATATATTTGACATCAACACCAAATTTCCTCCTAACTCTGATAGATCAAGGCAATAGGTCTTTATACTATCTACTTGAATTTGGTCTACGATCAAATCTGGCGAAGGAGGAATGACGGTAACAATAATTGTTGTTACCAGAGAATTGTTGTTTCCATCAGTTATGGTGATACAGGCTGTATCTGTGCCGATATCAAGACCTGTATAAATCACACAAGCCGTTGTTTCATTTACAACAAATCCGACAAACTCGCCTGAAAGTCCCGGACAAGTATTTACGATACTAACAGTAGCCGGATCAAAGCCTGAAATATCAAAACAGATCGAATCTTTAAAATTTACCAGTAAGGTATCGTACATGACATTTTCATCCGCTTTGTACACATTCGTTATCAAAGTGATTGTATCACAGAAACCGTTATTGTTACATACCACAAAACAAGCAGTATCAGGTCCCCCTGAAAGTATCCCGACAATGGTCACACATGTGTCAGTGCTAAGGTAGAAGTAAGCAGCGTTATCACCTGATTGTTGAGGACAAATGTTAACAATTGACGAAATTTCTCCTCCAATCAAATTCGGATCAAAGCAATATTTTAGCGAGGAGCCTTCTTCTACATCAAAATATAAGGTGTCGGGATATGCATTTTTGACTACATGAACTATAATGGTTGTTGTGTCACAGAATCCATTTGATCCGCAGATGACAATACAGGCGGTATCAGTTCCAAATGCTTTAAATCCGTAAAAATCAAGACAGTGCGTTTGACTATCATAGGTATAAGTGACATTATCATTAATTGACTGAGGGCAAAGATTTTTGATACTTACAATTGTAGAACCAATCTCTGTTGTATCAAGACAATACTTGACACTAGAAC
>JAEUUM010000587.1 GCA_016787375.1 Saprospiraceae bacterium | reverse complement strand
CTGCATGTTCAATGATAAAATAGGCATTATTTATTTCTGTCAAGGTAATCCACTTAAAAATAATTTCATTACAATCGAAAGGGTATGCTTCGAGTTTATATAATTCAATTGGCAAAGAAGACGGGCAATAAAGGGCAGTGTTGTTGCATGGTGTAGATGCCAGGTAATTTTGAATTTCAGTTGCATTATCAGTTTTCCATTGGTTTGCGGCACTTGAAATGGTTGCATTCATGTAGTAAATAGTATTTGAAGGACTTACGTGCGCCATATTCATGCCATGCCCCATCTCATGGGTCTGAAGCTTGTCACTCAAAGAGCTGACTTGTTTAAGAACATTGTAACCATAATAGGTACAGAATTCGCCGACATAGGCTATTCCGAAAGGACCCGTTAGGTCTGCTCTGTTTGACCATAAAGTAGCTTGATTTGGTGAGGTGCTAAATCCTTTGGTACTGTATGGGCCTATGCCTTCCCCCCAATAGGCAAATTGTGTAAGAAGTGGTGTGATTTGGATATTAAGTGGCCAAGGTTCTGTAATGGATGAAGTAACGATAAATTGTTCATCCAAGCTGTATTGAATCGGATTCGTGAATTCGTTGTCAAACCGTGTTTTAGTTGTGTTTAGTTTTGCAATGTTCCAGTTTTGAACATTTGTGACACTGTTGCCTTGAAGTTGGTAAAACGCGTAATCATCAGCGATGTCTACATCTCCTTTGAAACATTGTGTTGATCTGGTAGAAATTACTGAACTAGAGGAGCTCGAATTGTGCTGATCGCAAATAATATTGACAAAATTTATAACATCTAACTCTGAAAAAATTGCATATTGTCTTGTGTTCAGACCGCCGATTATTTCGTGGATGGGCTGGATACAATATTGACCAATAATCCCGGATATATAATCTGGACCAATTGTGAGAGCACCCCTTTTTCCATCAGATGTTATGAGATCAAATGTCTTTACGCCAAAACTTTCTCTCCCATATCTTAACCCTTCAGATGTTCTAACTGTTGCTTTCTCTGAGATCAGGTCATTTTCCCAAATTTTAAAATTTAAATATAACTCATTTATTGAAAATGATATTTCGTGAATATCTCCATCTTTAATGGTATTAAAGATTTCGACAGTTGGTATTTCAGCTGAATAGTATTTAGATAATTTGTCTTTAAGGTCAATGGAAAATTTATCAGACAAAACATTCTCTTTGAATACGAAACCAGCACTCTCTTGTGCATTGCACAAAGTGACTATGGTGCAAAAGAGGTAAATCAAGAGTAGTTTGCTTTGCATAAATTGCTGAATGTAATATTTTACCTTTTAATGACCTTGTTTTGTTGATTCCGTAAAAGAAACCCAATAACAATACTTTTCGATCAATCAAAAGTATTGTTGCAAACCATATACCACTAAACCAAAAATAGCCTTAATGAAAAAAAAATTTCAATTCAAAAATAATTTTTGTGACATAAAAAAAGTCCCTGCTCTCTCAAGCAGGGACCTTACAACCAATCCGAAAATTGGTGTCAACCAACAAAAAACCTTATTCTATGATAATCATCTTCATCGTTTTAGATTCAGTTGCTGTGTTTAATTGATAGTAATACATGCCGTTGGAACCAATTTCAGCTTTTTGAAGCTTCACTTGGTTGAAACCTTTGGTAAAATCACCCTCAATCACTTTTACTACTTTTCCTTCGGTATTTGTGACAATAATTTGGGCATAACTGTTTTCAGGCAAGTAAAAGCCAATTGTTGTCATATCACCGAATGGGTTCGGAGTATTTTGTAACAGTCTGAATTCTTCATTATTTAGTTCATTTTTGTTCATGAACTGAAGATCAACTTTAAGCATTTCAGTATCTTTGTTATAAGCTTCAGCCGGAGTCAAACTTGAACTAGTTTTAATACTTCTACTGATTTTAGTATCTTTCAGAGCTTTAAAAGTTACTGCGAAGAGTTTCGTATCATCAATCAGTGAAGTTGAAGAACCGTTCCAGCTGGTGGTTATCATACCTTGATCCAGGTGACTTAAACCGAAGTTTTCCTGGTGTAATCCTTCAAGATCCAAGGCTTGAACATCAGCAAACTCAAGTGCATCCTTATCGAAATCAATTGTGAACTGATATCCAATGGTGTTTTTGAAATCTTTTGATCTAACAACCATTGTATATGATTCATCCTTCTTGAGATCTTTGTCATCAGTAACAAAGAGTAAAGTTTCAGATGCATTTCGTGTTTCTGGTGCAATCGCAGAGTTTGCCTGCACATCACCACTTACATCCCCAACTTTAATACCTATGAAATCAACTTTCATGTCTTTATTGATATTCTGTATGTTGCAAACTTCAGGGAAAGGTGTTGACCATGGATTTGCAGGATTAGGAAATACATAATTCTTTTCAACGAATCTCCATGAAGTAGTATTAGAGAAAGTTGGTTTTATGTGAAGAATTACTTTTCTTATTTCTGCAAGATCGGCGGTTGTTACATTTCCGTTGTTATTTGCATCTGCTGCTATCAACTTGTAAGGAGTGTCAAGAGGTTTTTTACCGAGTATATGATTGGTAATAAGTACCAAGTCAAGGGTTGATACTCCGTTCAGTGGGTTAACATCTTTATTAGGTACCACTGAGTAGTTGCCTCCCTGATTCATTGCAGGAAACTTGAAGGAACCTGTGCTGTTGGTAGTAATTACAGGCATATTGCTTCCTGAAATATTAACTTTAACATCACCAACCATGCTACCTTTGTCTGTAGAGATATTTCCACTTACAATAATCATATCCATTGTATCTGTGCAAGCTCCAAAGTTGTCAGTAATCATGATAAATGTTTCACAGAAATCCTGATTTCCTGCTTCATCTGTTACCCACATTTTCACAACCCTCATGCCTAAACTATCACAATCAAAAACGATTGATTTGAAAGTGGTGTCACTTGAGAACGAAAACTTAAGTTTAATAGCTGAAGTGCAGTTGTCGGTGCTGCTAGCATTAAAGT
>JAEUUM010000573.1 GCA_016787375.1 Saprospiraceae bacterium | reverse complement strand
GCTTTAATTTTGATGTTTTTGGTATTTCTAATGGCATTCATCTTTGATTCGTTGATAGGTATAAATGTTTCCTTTCGCGTTGCCCCAGTTGCATTTCCATTTAAATCTACAGGCGCAGAACCAATCAACAATTTCTCTTCTGTAAATGCCGAGTCCAGAATTTCGCCATTTAATCCTTCAAAATACAATTGCATGGCAACATCTAAAGGCATTTTATTTTCAGTAACCAATTTAAATTCTGCTTCTTTAAATCCTTCTAATTTGCCAAAATCTGAAACAAAATTTTCCTCTAATTTGAAGTTCTTTGCCCTGCCATGAATCGGCAAATCAACAGAAACATTTACCAAAAAATAACTCGAGTCCGTCATGAAACCGATGATTGTCGGATCAGAATCAGGGTTTGCGATTGCATCTATCTGATAATCCAACAACTCCGGACTTGAATTCAGAATTGGTGCAATATTGGAATTGGTTTTATCAAAGGCAAAGGATGTTACGACTGTTTTGCCTTTTTCGCTGATCTTTGGATATAAAAAGTCAAAGCCATTGCTAACATAGGGACTTTCTAAATCAAAAGTTTGCCCGTTTTTGCCTTGGAATCTTACAATATTGACCTTAGATCTGACAGGAAATCCAAATGAATTATATACATTGACCGAAACCTTTGGTTCTTCGAAGTATAATTCTCCTCCCAGTAAGTTTTTATAAATATTTAGATAAATTGTGTCTCTTGAAATTGGAAATACCTCGTTTCCAAAATAGCCCTCCATATAAGAAAATTTCAAACTATTGGCTAGCATAGCAAACGAACTAACCGTATCCCGCATACCATCAGCTTTAATGGCTTCATACCTGATATGCAATGAATCAGATGGAAGGTCCAAAACATATCCTGCAACTGAAGATGGTAATATTATATCTGTGATAGGTGAGGTGCCGGTATAGTTTAGAAACCTAGTTGTTGTCCATGATTTTCCGTTCTTTTTTAATTCAGGAATGGTAATTTTAACTGTAAGATCTTGGGTGTGAAAACTTTTGTATGTAAAAAAAACTGTGCCATCACTTATGTTGGCCTTTTTTAGGGTAATGTTATTATTCAGCTTTATTGGCACTCCGAAGAAAGTATCTACAATTAAAGCAGGAATAGGTGGTATCTGGCTATATATTTCTTTGCTGGTACGCGAAACGATATCACCACTGTACTTAAAGCTCATTTCACCATTCGGTCCAATCAACAAAGCCAGGCTGTCACCACTTTTTTCAATGATCTGTTTTAGATTCAGATCACCATAAAACAAAGGAAATGCATATTCTGCATCAGACTTCACTTCCAAATTATCA
The DNA here is from genome assembly GCA_016787375.1 of Saprospiraceae bacterium. Classification (GTDB taxonomy): domain Bacteria; phylum Bacteroidota; class Bacteroidia; order Chitinophagales; family Saprospiraceae; genus JAEUUM01. The sequence continues at coordinate 15,493 of JAEUUM010000573.1, read as the reverse complement.
AAATCTTTGTTACAAGAATTCATGGAAATCAAAACAAGGAATACTCCTAAGTATAAAGGCAATTTTATTTTTTTCATATTTCAACTACTTGTGACAAATGGGGAATTTCGATGTTTTTAAATCCTGCTTCTTCCAAAAATGCTTTAAAGTGAATCTGAGTTTCTTTCTCTCCATGAACCATGAATAGTTTTTTGAGTGATTCTTTTTGATTTCCAATGAAATTAAGCATTTCATGACGATCACCATGTGCAGAAAACGAATCCATTATTTCAACTTTTGCATTTATTTGTTTGAGTTGACCAAAAAGCTTGATTTCTTTTGCACCTGAACGCAATACTCCTCCGGGAGTATGAGGAGTGCAGTATCCTACAATCATTATGGTGTTTTTCGGATTCTCGATATTATTGAAAATGTGGTGCTTTACCCTTCCGGCATTTGCCATTCCGGATGCACTTATGATAACACAAGGCTTTTTTGTCGTGTTCAGGCTTTTGCTTGTGTCGACATTCTTTACATACTGAAGGGTATTAAATCCGAATGGATTCGGGTCCGTTAGCATATAATCATGTAATTCTTCATCAAAACATTCAGGGTGAAGTCTATATATTTCAGTGGCGTTGATGGCTAATGGACTATCTAAATAAACCGGTACTTTAGGCAGTTTTCCTGCATTCCATAATTGATCCATTATGTATAAAATCTCTTGTGTTCTTCCTAACGAAAATGCCGGAATGATAACTCTTCCCTTATTCTTAATACAGGTGTCATAAATGATTTGTGTGAATCGGTCCTTTTCTTTGGGAGCCTCAATGTGATCGCGATCTCCATAAGTCGATTCACATATCAGATAGTCGCAAAGTGGCATTGGAGAAGGATCCTTTAATATTGGTCTGTTGGGCCTGCCTATGTCTCCGGTAAAACCAAAGTTTATGGTCTTGTCCCCCTCTTTGATTTCCAGAGTTACTGAGGCACTTCCTAAAATGTGTCCGGCATCCCTGAATAAAACCTTGACCTTGGGATGTACATTAAACCATTTTTCATAGTTATAGCACACAAAAAAATTCATAGAATGTTGAGCATCTTGCATGGTGTACAAGGGCTCTACCTGCTTTTTTGAAAGTTTGTGTTTTTTAACAATTTTTTCGTTGTGATACTTAGCATCAGTCTCTTGTATTTTTGCACTATCCAACAACATGATTGATGAAATGTCTCTTGTGGCGTGCGTTGAGTATATTATACCCTGAAACCCATCTTTTACAAGTTTAGGAATGCGACCTGAATGATCTATATGAGCATGAGACAGAATCAGACAGTCAATCTTCTTAGGATCAAATAGCCATTTTTCGTTAAAATCATCCATTTCATCATCTGCTCCTTGGTACAGTCCGCAATCCAACAAAATCGTAAAGCCATCATCAAGTGTGATTAGGTGTGAACTTCCGGTAACTTCTTGGTCAGCACCACAAAATTTTATTCTCATCTAAATAAAATTAATATTCAAATGATAAAGGTAAATAAAAAATTTGAAAGCTAGCTGTTAATGAATCAGTGGTATATTTTCACCAATTAATTACTTTTTAGAAGACTTTTTAACTACCAATTGCTTCCTCCTGAGAGCATGTTTATTTTGATTTGTCCGGTTTTAGCTATATAAGTATCCTCAAGCAATTGTGTCTGTATTTCAATTAACGAAAATTGAGCTTGTCTGAGTTCAAGCGATGTGATGCTTTGCAATCGGGCTTTTCCAATAGAAATATCTAAATTTTCTTTTGCTAGTTTAAGGTTACTTTTTGCTAATTCTATCCTGCTTTGAGCACTTATTACTTCGTTGTACAATTGATCTATCATGGTTCGATTTTCGAGTTCAAGCTGCTCATTTGTAAGTTGTTGATTTTTTATTTGTAAGTCTAACTGATCCAAAATATTTTTAATTCTTCCTCCACTATAAATTGGGATTACTACATTAAGTGAAGCAGATGGGCCATAACTCTGGTTAAACAAACTAAATCCTCCATTGCTTTGACTCCTGTTGTAGCCATAAGCTGTTCTTAAATTCAGATTAGGCAGTCTTTCGGCTTTTAATTCCTTTTGATTTAAGCCCAATACAATCATTTGTTTTTTTGCCATCAACAAGTCAGGATTCTGTTCAATCGATTTTTTTTTAATTGTTTCCAATGGTTCAAGGTTAGCAAGTAGGATGGTATCTAAAACTGCAGGATATTGGTCGGGATTTCTGCCTAACAATAAGCCAAGAGAAATGAGTGCGTTTTTATATTCATTACTAAGTGCTGCTTGAGAACTTAAAAGTGAATTTAAGTCTATTTGTGCTTGAAGCAGTTCTGTTTTGCCGGATGCACCTAAATCAAATTTCTTTTGGCTTACAATAATCCTTTCTTTTGTGATGGAAATTTGCTCTTCTAAGTTTTTTTGCTGTTGTATTAGCCTTTGGGCGTTGGTATAAGCAGATGCAACTTCATACGAAATGGTATTAATCTTCTGAACAAGACTTAGCTCGCCCATATTTTGAAGTTCTTCTAACTTTGCCTTTGTAGTGTACAATTTAAATCCATTCAGTACATTCCAGTTAGCACTTACTTCGGATGTAAAATTATTTGATTGTACATTGTTTCTGTTTATGTCCAGACCACTTGCCAATTTTTGGTTAAGATTGGTGGTTGAAAATGATGGCACAATATTGCCTTGTACAGTTGGGTACGCTCCGGCATTTTCCCAACTATTGTTTAGACTCGCCATTGCAAATTCGTTTTTGACAATCACGATCTGTAAGTTATTTTGGAGAGCCTCTTTTATGGCATTTTCAAGACTAATTGGAGTTTGGGCTCTTCCCAGACCACCAAGAAACAGCAAACAAATGAACTTAAAGATCTTCATTTAAATTGTGCTTTTTTGATGAAATAAACGAATATATAACCGGTACAACAAATAAGGTTAACAAAAGTGAGAACATGATTCCACCGATAATGACTAATCCAAGTGGCACCCTGCTTGTGGATGCAGCACCAAATGAAATTGCCAATGGCAATGCACCAAGAGCCATTGCGAGACTGGTCATTAAAATTGGCCTTAACCTCATGGTAGCTGCTTCAATTACTGCAGATTTTTTGTCAATTCCTGTCAATTGTTGTTTATTGGCGAAGTCCACAATTAATATCCCGTTTTTGGTGACCAAACCAATCAACATAATCATCCCTATTTGAGAAAAAATATTTAAGGTCTGGTCAAATAACCAGAGTGTTAAAACCGCACCAGCCAAAGCAAGTGGTACGGTAATCATAATAACCAAAGGATCAATAAAGCTCTCAAATTGAGCTGCAAGAATCAAGAATATCAAAATGAGTGCCAGTGAGAATGCAAACCCCACACTACCGGAACTTTCTGCAAAATCACGAGATGGTCCTGACAACGCAGTAGAAAAACTCTTGTCGAGAAGCTTGTCGCCTATTTCTTTCATTGCTTTGATACCATCGCCAAGTGTTTTACCAGGGGCCAGTCCCGCAGATATGGTTGCTGATTTGTATCTGTTAAAGTGATAAATGGTTGGTGTTGTTACATTTTCATTAATTGTAACCAAATTATCCATTGAAATTGTCTGTCCTTTATTATTGCGGACAAACAATAACTTCAGATCTGCAGGCTCATCTCTGTTGTTACGATCAACCTGGCCAATAACCTGATACTGTTTCCCTTGTTTGGTAAAATAACCGAGTCTTCGGTTACTATATGCCAGTTGCAATGTCTGTGCAATATCCTGCACGCTAACACCTAATTCTGCCGCTTTTGGTCGATTTATTTCGACATGCAATTCTGGTTTGTTAAACTTCAAATCTACGTCCACCTGCTGAAAAACAGGATTTTTGTTTGCTTCTTCTAAAAATTTTGGCAGAACCTGTTTAATTTTTTCAAACTCTGAATTCTGGATAACAAATTGCACGGGTAAACCACCTCTTCGATTTACCGTGATGGTTTGTTCTTGTATCGGAAAAGCTTTTCCTTCGGTAAACTTGCCCAATTCTTTGGAAACAGCCTGAACGATCTGTTCCTGGCTTCTTTCCCTTTTATCCGGGTCACAAAGTACTACCCTCACAAACCCGGTATTTACTGAACCGGAGCCTGTAAAAAATGGTGCGGTGACTGACAGTATTATGTTTTTCTCCGGTACAGAATCTAAAAGAAAACTGGAAAGTTTGTCTACATATTTGTCCATATAATCGAAAGACGTGCCTTCAGCTGCACTTACTGCAAGCCTGAATTGACTTCTGTCTTCTAATGGTGCCAGCTCAGATTTAAGGTTTTTGCCTATGAAGAAGATTATTCCAAATGAGGCAGCAATAATCAATACTCCTAACCACCGAATTTTAAAAAAAGCACTTAGCAGATTGTGATAAGAATTTTCAAGCCATCTGAAAAATGGTTCTGACTTGTGATAAAACCATGTATGTCCTTGATTTTTACGACTTAATTTCACATTTAGAACAGGCGTAAGTGTCAAAGATACAAATGCTGATATTAAAACCGCTCCTGCTACTACTATACCAAATTCACGAAATAACCTGCCGACAAAACCTTGTAAAAAGATTATGGGCAAGAACACCACCGCTAATGTAATTGATGTTGAAATGACGGCAAAGTAAATCTCCTGAGAGCCTTCTCTGGCTGCCCGGTATTTGCTCATACCTTGTTCCATTTTCTTGAAAATATTCTCTGTAACAACAATCCCGTCATCAACAACCAAGCCTGTAGCCAAAACGATACCCAGTAATGTTAACACATTTATAGTAAAACCAGAAACATACATGATAAAAAATGCACCTATCAGTGAAACTGGTATGTCAATCAAAGGTCTTAATGCAATGAGCCAGTCTCTGAAAAATAAAAACACTATAAGTATTACCAGAATTATAGAAAATGCCAGTGTCTCTTGTACTTCGAGAATGGACTGTTTGATAAATTTTGCCTGATCCAATGCAATATTCACCTCAAACTCCTCTGGCAGATCTTTTTTGATTTGGCCATACCTTTTATAAAATTCATTTGATATTGCTACATAATTTGCTCCTGGCTGAGGGGATAATGCAAGGGCAATCATTGGTACGCCACTCTCTTTCAGAATGGTTTCTTCGTTTTCGGGTCCGAGCACCGCTGCACCAATATCCTTTATTCTGATTTCAGCCCCATTTAGATTTTTGACAATTAAGTTGTTAAATTCTTCCTCTGTTTGCATTCGACCAAATGTTCTGACAGAAAGTTCCGTTGCATTACCTGCAATTTTTCCGGATGGCAGTTCAACGTTTTCCTTTTGCAGAGCTACCTGTACATCTCCAGGTGTGAGTCCATATGCGTTCAATTTTACTGGGTTTAACCAAATACGCATTGCATATTTTTTTTCGCCCCATATCACAATACTGCTCACACCTGGGATTGTTTGTAATTTTTCAAGCAGATTGTTGTTGGCAAATTCAGTTAGTTCTAATTGATTTTTTGTATCACTCTTAACAGTCATTGACAAAATCGATTCCGAACTGGCATCAGATTTATTTACAGAGGGTGGAACATCAAGATCAGCCGGTAATGAGCTGATAGCTTGTGATACCTTGTCCCTAACGTCATTGGCTGCTTCTTCAAGATTTTCGCTTAATTCAAATTCTACATTTATTGAACTTGAACCTTGGCTGCTAAAAGAGGTAATGTTTTTTATTCCACTGATCCCATTGATTGCTTTTTCAAGTGGTTCTGTAATCTGGGATTCGATTATATCGGCATTTGCGCCGGGGTAGGATGTTCTTACAGAAATATTTGGAGGATCAATGGCCGGATAATCCCTTACACCCAAGTATTTAAATCCGATTGATCCGAATAAAATAATCAGTAGATTCAATACTATCGCGAATACCGGTCTTCTTAGGCTAAAATGAGAAATGTTCATTCTTTTGGATTAGTTTTTCATTGATGTTAGTACCAATTTAGAATCCGGTTTTGCCGTCAATAAACCACTTACCAATATTGTGTCGCCCACTGTAAGTCCATCAACAATTTCTACATTTGACTCATCGCGAATACCAATGGTAACTGTTTGAAATTTGGCAAACCCTCCTTTGTATAATACAACTTTTTTGTCGCGCGCTTGAGGAATAATCGCCTGTGTAGGTATTTTAATCACATTGTTTTTGTCATTAACATCTACCTTTACATTTGCAAACATACCCGGTTGAACAAACTTATCGGGTTTAATAATTTCGGCTCGAACGTTGATGCTTCTGGAGTCTGAAGATAGTGTGGGTTCTATGGCAAATATCTTGGCTATGTAAGATTTTCTTGTACTTTCAGTATTCATTTCAACAGTCATTCCGGTTTTTAGAGCTGATATATATCTTTCAGGTAATGAAAATTCAAGTTTTAGTCTGTTCGTCTGTGTTATGGTGGTGATTTTGGACAGGGGAGTTACATATGCACCGGGGCTTATCAGCTTAAATCCTACCACACCATCAAAAGGAGCCCTTATCTCTGTTTTTTTGATTTCCGTTTTCAAGATTTCTATGTCAGATTGAATACTCTTATAATTTAAATTGACTGCATCATATTCTTGTTGCCCAATTGCATTAATTTTCAATAACTCAGATTGCCTTTTTTCTTGTGATTGGGCTATTTGTTGTTGTATGAGCAGTTTCTTTAATTTTGCTTGAAGGTCCTCATCGTTTATTTTGGCAATCAGGGCGCCCTTAGAATAGTACGCGCCTTCCTTAATATTAAGTTGTACAATTTTACCTGATACTTCCGACTGGATATCTGTTGATTCAAAGGGTAAAATGGTCCCCGGTATCTGGATCTCTTCATTAAAAGGGCCAGCATTGACTATATATCCTTCAACCTTGGTAACTTTTGGTGGCCCATCAGCTGATTTAGAATTTCCTGGGTTTTCATTTTTACAAAAAACAAAAACAAGGGGGAGTATTAGTGGTATAATTTTTTTCATACTTGTTATTGCAATCGTGAAGATTTTAAACTTAGGATACAATTATACATCACATTTGTTTCAATGTTTAATAAATTGAATTAATGAACTGTTAAATAACTTGTAACATCAAATTTTGCAAGTTCTAAAACTCAATTCTATTCATAGAAAAATTTTTATGCTGCAAAAAATAACACAATAGAAAATCAAGAATAAGAAATTTAAAACGCATAAATTGCATAAAATTAAATTATTTAGAAAGTATTAAACCTTTTTGAATTCTTAAAGTCTAAAAGTTTTACACAACTAACCCGCTTATGAAAAACAAATCAACTGCCGCATTAAACCCACCGGGGGGAGGCATCAATCCATTTTCAGGAAACTTTGACAAAGCAGCTTTGCAACATTTATTGCGAAGAACACTTTTTGGAGCATCAAAAGCTGATATCAACCACTTTTCCGGTAAAAGTCTTTCGCAAGTAGTTGCTGAGCTTCTGACAGTTTCAACAACCCCGCCTGATCCACCAATTAAGACTTACACCACGAAACAAGGAGGTGTTGCCATTGATAATATTGACCCCAACGTGCCCTTCGGAACCACTTGGGTTAATACAGCTATCTCACCCACCACAACTCCTAATCCTGATGGACCAAGAAGAGGTGTCTGGAAAGGATGGTGGATGGGATTAATGGTCAACCAGGATCGCAACCTTAGGGAGAAAATGACTCTTTTTTGGCACAATCACTTAGCTACAGAAGCAGATGTTATCAACATTGCAATCATGATATACCGACACAATGCACTTTTAAGGCAACATGCATTGGGAAATTTCAAAACCCTGATGCAACAAGTTACTGTTGATTGTGCCATGTTAAGATATTTAAATGGTGAAAAAAATTCTAAAACGGCTCCCGATGAAAACTATGGTCGTGAAATGCAGGAATTATTTATGGTAGGAAAAGGTCCGGGTTCAGGATATACTGAGGATGATGTTAAAGCTGCTGCCCGTGTACTAACAGGGTGGCAAATCAACAACAATAACTTTGTAACGCCACATACCTCCTTTTTCAATCCTAACCGACACGACACAACAGACAAACAGTTTTCTGCATTTTATGGAAATAAAATTATAAAAGGAAAAACAGGTGCCACCGCAGGGACAGATGAGATCAATGAAATGATTGATATGATTCTCTCAGTGGATGAAGTATCTAAATTTATTTGTCGTAAGCTCTACACTTTCTTTGTTTACTATACCATAACTCCTGAAATAGAAGCAAATGTCATCGAGCCCCTTGCGCAAATTTTCAGGGATAATAATTATGAAATTAAACCGGTACTCTCTGCTTTATTCCAAAGCGAACATTTCTTTGATCCTGAAAACCGTGGCTGTATGATCAAAAGTCCGGTTGACTTTGTGGTAGGGCAGGTTCGTGAACTTGGCCTACAACTACCTGATGCTACAAAATACGAAGCTCAGTATAAAATGTGGAACGACCTGAGAAATTCAACATCAAGTATGGGTCAAGACTTGGGAGATCCACCAAATGTAGCAGGTTGGCCAGCCTATTATCAGGTTCCTCAGTTTCATGAAATATGGGTTGATACCACCACTTACCCTGTGCGTAAAACTACTTATGAAACTTTAACTAAAAACGGCCTAGCAACCAACGCTCAAATGTTTACAGAAGAAAGTAAAAATGTTAAATCTGTCATTGATTATGTTGGTTGGGCAAAAAAGCTTGACAATCCTTCTGATCCAAATGCATTGATTGATGAGGCTGTTGAATTATTATATGGAGTTGGTATATCACAAGAAGTTAAAGATGACCTCAAAACAACTTATCTTCTTCAAGGACAAGCATCAGATTATTACTGGACCGATGCATTTACCAAGTATGTCGCGAATCCTAATACCACAGATCCGGATGCAAAGAAAGTTCCTGCCATTTTAAAAGACCTTTTGGTATTTATGCAGTCAGCTGCAGAATATCACTTATGTTAAGTAATGGTTGAACAATTTTAAAAACGCTTCAAAAGATATAATAAAATGAAAAGAAGAAATTTTCTCAAAACAATACCTATAGCTGTTGGCGGAATGACCGTAAATGCATACGGAGCAAGCCCGATGTTAAATGCTCTTACTGCCGGTTTAATTGAAACTGACCATGTATTGGTTATTGTGCAGCTAAGCGGTGGAAATGATGGTCTCAACACGGTAATACCCCTTGATCAATATAGTGCTCTAAGTAAATTACGTTCAAATCTCTTAATAGATGAAAGCAAAGTACTAAAGTTATCAGGAACAGACGGAAAAACAGGTCTTAACCCTGGAATGACAAGGTTTGCTGAAATGTGGGACGATGGCAAATTGTCTATAATTCAAGGTGTTGGATATCCTAACTTCAATTTTTCTCACTTCAGAGCAACTGATATTATGATGACAGGTTCTGATGCGGATGAGTTTCTCAATTCCGGATGGACAGGCAGATACTTAAATTACGAATATCCTAACTTTCCGGTAGGCTATCCAAATGCCACTATGCCGCATCCACTGGCCATACGGGTTGGAGGTAGCGTTGGACTTGGTTTGCAGAATATGGGTGTTAACATGGCCATTTCGCTCAATAATACAAATGACCCGTTGGATTTAACCGGTAGCATATTCAAAGACCCTGCAAATGATACCATTTCTGCAGGAAAAGAATTACTTTATATTAGAGAAGTGCAGCGACAAACGGACGTTTTTGGTGATGTTGTGCAAGCGGCCGGAAATGTGGGCAAAAATCTTTCATCCCTTTACCCAACCGGTACCGCCCCTGGTGCTGCTTTGGCAAATGCATTGAAAATTGTTGCAAAACTGATAGATGGTGGCCTAAAATCGAGAATATACTGGGTCAGTACAGGTGGTTTTGATACGCACTCTGATCAGGTAAACGCCAACGATACCTCAACAGGTACTCATGCAACCCTCTTACAAGGTGTTTCAGATGCCATTTATGCTTTTATGGACGATATCAAATTACTTGGAAAAGAGGACAGGGTAGCGGGTATGACTTTTTCCGAATTCGGAAGAAGAATTTTGGCCAACGGTTCAGGAGGAACAGATCATGGTGCAGCGCAACCAATGTTTGTATTTGGTAAAAAGATTGTACCCGGTATGGTAGGTGAGAACCCAACAATTGACCCAAACAGCACAGTCAATACCAATTTGCCAATGCAGTATGATTTCAGATCAGTCTATGCTTCTGTATTGAAAGACTGGTTCTGTGTACCGGAGCCGGACCTTGATACCATTATGCTTCAGAATTTCCAAACCTTGCCTATTCTGGATCCATCAGATTGCAAAACAACCAGCACACATCAATTAAACAACAACGCAGGTGAAAATCTGATTTCTGCATATCCAAATCCTTTTGTTGAAACCACAAGAATCAAGTTTGAAAGCAAAGGAGGGCACACCATGGTTCAGGTCTTTACAGGTGAGGGCATCCTGATACAAACTTTGGTAGATGGTTCGATGAATGCCGGACTATATGAAATAGGATGCGATTTGGGAAATATGCCTGCCGGAATGTATTATATCAGATTGCAAAACAATGCGATTCAACAAGTGAAGATGATATCAAAAGTGAGGTAATCGCTTAACTCAAATATTAAAAGGCAGTCTGTTTCAGGCTGCCTTTTGTTGTAACTACATCATCAGATTTAACATTGTTTGTGAATTAATCTAAGTTTTGTTCATATTACATTTGATTTTGGTAACAAGAAAATTATCTCAAAATCTCGTAATAAAATTTAATCCCTTTTTTTGCTTTTGAGTAATACATCACAAACTTTTCTTTAATACAGCAAATCGGTATGTGGTTACTTTTTGCTATAAGTTGTATAGGATCTGATAGATGATATATTAGTAGTTGAGTTGGTTGAGCCAAAAAAAGAAGATTTTTTTCATCATCAATGAAGGAGGCTTGTATTTCTCTTTCAGTATTAAACAATGTGTAATTTTCGGAATTTATTACCACAGCGCCATCTAAACCAAAAAGTACTATCTTAGAGCCATCTATGGTTACATTTATGCCAAAAAAATTGTTGCTTCGTTTCTTAAAATAGTTATTCGCATCTCCTTTCATCTTTATCCTCCCATTTTCATCAAAAATCCAAAAAATGCCTTCTATGCTGATTGTAGAAACAAATGTTTTCGAACTATTATATGATAAACTACTATAAGCACCCCCTTTAAAATAACGGCGATTTAACAATTTACCATGTTCATCATAAAATCGCACTACGTCCAATTGGTTTGACTTGTCAATCGAATATAATATCAATCTCGTTTTAGAATTATTATAAAATGCTTTAAAAGAGTCTCCTTCAGTAACTGAGGGCTCTCCTTCAATTGTTGAAATTTCAGACAAAATTTTTGAAATAAACTCATCTTCATAAATATCAATTGACATTTCTTCTATAGTGGGTGCACCATCTAATTTTTTTAGATATGGGTTCTTGGAAATTTCACCTGTAGTGTCATTGAAGTATAAAATTAAAGGAGAAGACGATTTTTTCGGAATTGTATCATTTTTATATTCATAATCAAATTCAACATTTTGAAACATTTGCTTTTGCAAAAATTTTGTTTCAAAAAAATCCTTAATATTTATTTCTGCTTCTATTGGCTTTAGATTAACAAATACCAGAAAAGTCGGGATAAGGATCAATGTTTTCGAAACTCGGAATCCGCATATAAACATTGAAATATTATTAAAAGGTAAAGCCATTTTGGTTTATAAACATTTTAATCAGTTGTGTTTATCCACTGCAAAATAGAGGATTTTTTTAAAATATTATTACGATAAGTAATCTAAAAAGACCAGAAAATTGTGGATAGTGTATTACGGTAAAATTGAATCAGTTGTTTATTTCTCTAGTCACATCTCACCTCCCTCAAACAAAACCTTGAGGTCAATCGTCAGGTCTGGTATAGTGTGGCATGGTGCAATATCATCCTGCACATAGGTAGTAATTCGTTTGTAAACATCATTTTCGAGTACAAAGACTTCTACTGTTTGGTTTTTAGGTTCTATCACCCAATATTCGCGGACTCCCGATTCTTCATAAAGTTCGAATTTGTCCTGCAAATCTTTTTTGGTAGTATGGGGCGAGAGAATTTCTATGACCCAGTCCGGGGCACCGAAGCAACCACGCTCTTGTACTTTTTCCGGATCACAAATTACCACGATATCTGGTTGGACCACTCTGTCAGATTGACTGAAATCTTTGCCCTTAGTGGGTAAGATAACATCAAAAGGGGCTGCAAACCATTTACATTTTCTGCCTCTTAGTTTTACAAATAATTGCCCGGCAAAGTTTCCTGAAATGCTTTGATGATATGCCGATGGCGCAGGGCTCATTCTAAACAGCTTGCCATTTATTATTTCCACCATTTCACCAAAAGTAAAATTAAGGTAGTCAGCATACGTATAATGTCGACTATAATCCACTTCGGGCTCTTTAATAGATTTACCGTCCATATAGTAACAGTTATTGTACAAAAATACTCAATTTTTAGCTAACAATCAAACTCCAAATACTACCAAAGATGGATGTTGTATATGATTTTAAGTTAGTATTTCATCACTACTTTTGGATTGTAGCCAGATCCATAGTAATATTGCCACTCAACTTTAATCTATGCTAAAAATTGCGTCTTATAACCTCAACGGAATCCGTTCTGCACTTCAAAAAAACTTTGCTGAATGGTTAACATCATCTGACATTGATATCATTTGTATTCAGGAGACCAAAGTATCAGATGCACATGCTCCGATTCAAGAGCTGGAAGCATTAGGCTTTCATACCTACTGGCACTTTGCAGAGAAAAAAGGTTATTCGGGAGTTGCCATTCTTACCAAAATAAAGCCGCTATCAGACAGGATTGGATGCGGAATTCCGAAATACGACCGGGAGGGTCGAATCATCAGCCTTGATTTTGGTGGCTGGACTCTGATGAACTGTTATTTCCCGTCCGGTTCAAGTGGAGAGGAAAGGCATGATTTCAAAATGGAGTTCCTGAACGATTTTCTACCCTGGATCAACGAATTTAAAAAAACTCACCCCAATCTGATCGTGGTTGGAGATTACAATATAGTTCATGGCAGGCTCGATATTCATAACCCTGACCGTAAAGATAACCCAAGTGGCTACAGACCGGAAGAACGGGCATGGATGGACCAATGGTTCGAAAGTGGATTTACAGATGCATTCCGCTTTAAAAATCCGGAAGCCAAAGAATACAGCTGGTGGAGTTTCAGAGCAGGTTCCAGAGCCAAAAACCTCGGCTGGCGGATAGATTACCAAAGCGTATCTGATGGTCTGAAAGATAAAATCGTCGAAGCCTACCATCTGCCCGATGTCAAACATGCCGACCATTGTCCGGTAGTGGTGCAGTATGATTTGTAAGCAGAAATCACTTCAACTTCTCCTTCAATGCTTCCGTCTCAGAATAATCAGCACCTTCGCTTTTGGCAAGAGTGATTGCTTTTTGGATGTATTTTTTTGCTTTAACTTTATTGCCCAGTTTGGTATAAAGGGCTGCTGCTGTATCGTTACAGTAGTACCGGTTGTCAATTTTTATTGCCTGTAATGCCCAATAAACAGCTTCTTCGAGTTGCTTCTTGTCATCAATGTACATATAAAAATCCCACGCAGAAGCGTTTAATTCTTGTGGGTTATTGGAAGGATATTTCTTGAAATATTCAACAGAAACATTCCCAAACTCTGCCCAATTTTTGGTACGTTTTAAATGGTTTTTCTTTATTTTAAGCAAATTTTGATCTGCCGTTGAAGCATCAAGTGAGACCAATGTGGCTTTCAGACTTTCAAAATCAGGATTATCCGCTTTCAGAGTGCTTGCAGCGTTGTTGACAATGAAATCAATCTTGCGATTCATGGCTGCTTGCCCAAACCGGGTATTGAATCTGTCCTTGTTTGATAACATGTATTTTGTCATGGAAGATTGTAACCCACCCGAAAATTCATAGATTAGATCGAGGTTGTCCGGTGTATTCCAGTCTGATTGTGATTTTAAATATTCCTCGGCTATGTTTGTTGCATCTGGCTCCATCGCATTATATTTAGCATAAGCAAGCCTGTATAGAAAATCGGGTTTGCGCTCACCTTCTTCGTACCTGCGGTTCATCGTACCTATTCGGGTTTCTTCATCGAGAGCAGTTTTGCCGAGTGTCAGAAACATCGGAGGCTCTTGATATCCTACGCTTCGATGTTGCATAACTCCATTTCCATCAATAAATAAAAATGTTGGATAAGCTTGCACACTGTATGTTTCGGCTAAGTCTATGCCTTCGCCTTTTTCCATATCAATTTTTGCATTGATAAAATTTTTGTTGTAAAAGGCGCCTACCGCAGAATCTGTAAACACGCTTTTAGACATCATCTTGCACGGACCACACCATGTGGTATAGGCATCTACAAAAATAATTTTATTATCTTTTTTGGCTTTTGCCAACAGATTTTGCCATGAATCATGATCAAAGGCGATGCCTTGTGAAAAGAGTGCCAAAGAACATTTTAAAAGGAAAATAACAACGAGGGTTTTTTTCATAGCTTATTTATTTAACTTTTTGAGTGCTTGAATATAGTCTTCGAGCTTTTGCTTTACAATATAATCATTTCCTGCAATTTTTAAACCATCTTCACAAGATTTTATTGCCGGTTTGATTTTTCCATTCCTCTCCAATAATCTGGCATATAAGTAATGGTACTCTACTTTTGGGTCAGATTTTAAAGTTAGTGCTGTTATTTTTTCAGCTGCATCTACTGCCGCAGGTATATTAAAGTAGTGCGCTTCAAGTTCAGATGCCAGTTTGTATAGTTTTTCACTGTCTTTTTTCAAATACTTTTGCGAATATTCGAGTGCCGTCTTGCTGTAAGACTCCATTTCGCCAACACTTTTGTAGTACCTTAGATCTGATTCATAATTAAATTCATCATAACCGGCCGGGTAATTTGCCTTGACTGCAGCTTTGGCTTCAGTCAGTAAATCAGGAGTTTGAAATTCAATTGCTTTGATTACTGTATTTTCAGCAGCTTGTTTCACTTTTTCTTGAAACGCTTCTTTACCAACCAATCCAATGATGGCCTCTTTGTTTTTAATCATTAATCCATAAATACGGCTATCACATTCCACTGCTGCCTGATGGATAATTTTTAAATTTTCCGGGGTAGTAACATCCGGTTGTGTCTGTAAATATTCATTGGTAATTTTCAATGGAGATTTACCGGATTTGTTCATCGATGTAATGTATTTTAGCATGAAATCCGGGTTGCGATTACCTTTTTCATATTCTTTTGAAAAATCTGCGCTGAAATCTGCCTTGCCTGACGCCGATTTGGCAAATGTTATAAAGCCTTCCGGATCCATTCCTCCTACATGCCTCTGAACTATTTCTCCTTTGGGTGAAATAAAAAGCAAGGTCGGATAAGCCGTAACTTTAAACTGATTG
>JAEUUM010000562.1 GCA_016787375.1 Saprospiraceae bacterium | reverse complement strand
ACTTTACAGATCACAAATATACCAGCAATGGGTTGGATTATGATTCAGAGTTCAAAGATTTAGGTAGATACAACGTGACTGGAATAGAAATAGATAAGGCAAGATTTAAAACACCAACATTGAGAAATATTGAGTTAACTCCACCTTATATGCATGACGGGAGATTCAAAACACTTGAAGAAGTAATTGAACATTACAATATAGGTGTAAAATTTTCTTCAACCCTTGATCCTATGATGACCAATGTAGCCCAATTAGGACTTGAATTAACTGAGGAAGACAAAGCTGACCTCATTAATTTTCTAAAAACACTCACAGATCAAAAGTTTACAACAAATCCAAATTTTCAGAGTCCATTTTAATGTTCTGCTTGTAAGTATAATTTTATCAAGTATCTGTAGGTAATAGATTGCAGTTCATCATTAATTGCCAGTGAAAACATGGGATTAGCTTATATTTTTCTACCTTTGCGTTTCATTTAAAAATTGAACAACGATTACTTAGTTATGGATAAAGTTAAACTGAATAATGCAATTGGTTTTGGATTGATATTTCTCATACTCTTTATTTGGATGCAGTTAAACAAACCTTCCAAAGACCAGATTGCAATCGAAAAAAGAAAGCAAGACAGCATTGCATCATTGCAGACAGCAAAAACAAGTAGTACTGAAGCGATTGGTAAAGATGTTGCAAATCTGCCCAACAGCAATACCCAGGTGGATTCAGCCGCGCAGCAAAAATTAGCTTCAACACTCGGAAGTTTTTCAGTTTCAGGTACCGGAACCAATCAAGTAATTAGTTTGGAGAATAATTTAATGAAAGTTGATTTTTCTTCAAAAGGCGGAGTTGTGTCAAAAGTTGAATTGAAAAAATATTTCAAGATAAGCCAGGACAGTACAACCAAAAAGGAAGTTAAAACACCGCTTTTGTTACTTGAAGATAGTAAAAACATTTTCAGTTACAATCTACCAATTACCGATGCCCTTAACAAAATTGTAAAAACCTCAGATCTTTATTTCCAACCACAAATTTCCGGAAAGAAAGTTGTTTTTAGAGCTTACGCAGGAGAAGGCAAGTATATCGAGCAGATTTATGAATTGAAGGATGATTCATATGGGTTACAATATCAGGTTAACACTGCAGGTTTAGGTCCTATTTGGGATCCAAGTAAAAAATCATTTGATTTATACTGGGAGAATTGGCTTGACAAAATTGAGAAAAATTCATCTTATGAAAGGAACTATTCAACGGTTTATTTCAAAAGTGTTGAAGATAATCCAGACTACTGTAGTTGTACAAAATCTGAGAAAGAAACCATACAAAAACCGGTAAAATGGATAAGTAATTCAAATCAGTTTTTTAATTCATCTTTGATTGCAAAAAATTCATTTAAATCCATTTCAGCAGAGACTGAAGTATTACCCGTTGGTTCTCCAGATCTAAAGCGTATAAAATCAACCATCCAATTCGAAAACCCTAATCCTAACAGCCAGTCTTATCAAATGGACTTTTATATTGGCCCTAATGAGTTCAATACATTAAAAGCCTATGGCAACAGCTTTGAGGATGTAATATCCTTTGGATCTTCAATTTTTGGAACCATCAACCGATGGGTAATGCACCCAATTTTTGTTTTATTATTAAAATTATTAGGGAGTGCGGGATTCTCTATTTTAGTGCTAACACTGGTGGTAAAACTGGTATTGTTGCCTTTGACCTACAAGATGATGTTTTCGCAGGCAAAAATGGCATCACTCAAGCCATACATCGCGAAAATCAAAGAAAAACACCCAGATGACACCCAAGCCCAACAGGTTGAAACAATGAGTATATACCGTGAATACGGAGTGAATCCGCTGGGAGGGTGTTTACCATTGGTTATACAAATGCCAATATGGTTGGCTTTATATCGTTTCTTTCCGGCTGCGATAGAATTTAGGCAACAACCATTTCTTTGGGCAACTGACTTGTCATCATATGATACCATTTATAACTTTGCACACACCATACCGATGTACGGTGATCATGTGAGTTTATTTTCTCTATTGTGGATGATTTCAACTTTGGCATATTCATACTACACTATGAAGGATAATGAAATGATGGGGCAAAATGCACAAATGATGAAAGTGATGCAGTATGCCATGCCGGTTGTATTCGTGGTATTTTTTAACAATTTCGCTTCAGGATTAAGCTGTTATTTGGTTTTTAGTAACTTGTTGAATATTACTCAAAATTTGGCCATCAAGAACTTCTTCATAGATCACGATAAAATCAGAAATATGCTAGAAGTGAACAAATCCAAACCCAAGAAGAAATCTTCATTTCAAGATAGATTAGAGGCTGCGATGAAAGAACAGCAAAAGAAAGCGGCTGAAAAGAATTTAAAAAATAAAAAATGAGAAACTTGGTTTTGTGTTTAATACTTATTTCATCTATATTTTATAATTCTTGTTCAACGAAAATGAGTAATAGTGTGAAAAACAATGACAAACCGGTAAAAGATGAATTGTTATTTGAGGAAAAGCATGATCCATACGTTGTTGTGTATATTAAAAGATCAAGTTGTTTTGGAAATTGTCCAGCTTATGAAGCTAAAATTTTCTCAAATGGAAAAGTAAACTATTACGGGCAATCAAATGTTGAAAAAAGAGGAAATTTTACTTCATCTGTTGAGTTGGATAAGATCAATTTACTCGTCAAAAAGGCTTTTGATATCCAGTATTTCCTTCTTGATGATCAATATCCTGATCCATCGATACATATTACAGATGCACCGACAACATTTACATCAATTGTTTGCAAAGGACACAATAAAAGCATAGCCAATAAATTTGATGGACCTTTGAAATTAATTGATTTTGAGAAAGAAATTGACAATCTTTTAAATTCAATTACCTACACTTCTATTGATCCGGTTAAATAAAGGATAATATGTCAGGAGACCAAAGTTTATACGCACAAAGAGGTGTATCAGCCTCGAAAGATGAGGTTCACAAAGCCATACAACATCTTGACAAAGGTTTGTTTCCCAAAGCATTCTGTAAAGTTCTACCGGATATTGTGGCTGGCAACGATGAATATTGCAATATTATGCATGCAGATACCGCTGGGACAAAAACCAGCCTTGCTTATTTATATTGGAAGGAAACCGGCGACCTCAGTG
>JAEUUM010000503.1 GCA_016787375.1 Saprospiraceae bacterium | reverse complement strand
ACAGTCACGAAGTATATACCCGGAAGCAACTTTGATCCATCTATTGAAGTGATAGACAGTAAACCGCTCACTTTATTAGAAATTATGGTTTGTCCGAAAATGTTGCTTACATTGATTTCCTTTTCAAGCTGATTTTGACTTCCAAATTTTAAAGTCGCAAAACCCGTTTCGGTCGGGTTACCCTGTATTTCAAACAAGTTTTCAACTTCTATTACATTATTGGTTGAAACATTTGTGCATTGGGCATTATTTGTGCACAACGCAAAACAAGAAGCATAAATGGTGTCTTTCTGAACTGGAGGTAAAAATCTATCGTTGTAGTTGGTTGGATCTCCACAAGGCAAACCTGTCAAATCCTCTTTGCAACTGTAATCCGGACAAGGACCGTTTGCAAAATCAAAAAATGATTTAAAGCCAACTCTCCTTGGAACAACGATTTCATAAATACCATCACCATCCGAATCTGACATTCTGTATTTACCGCCCGGAACGTCAAAATTTCCTCCTCCTGCGAGCCATACTCCATCAGGGTTTGGAACCACCATTCCCATTCCTATCTTAAAAGTAATTTTTACTTCTTCGCCACAAGCATAACAGCTATTGAAACAAAATTTAGGAAGGTCAACATCAGCGCTTACTATCAATCTTCTGTTTGTGAATTGACCTGAAGGATCTGTTACCGTGCACTCTTCAAATCCTTTAAATTTTTCTTCTGCTGCCCAATTATCCAATGTTACTTTATACTCATAGCTACCGACAGGGACCGAAATACTTCCTTCCCAAATACCATCAAAATTTGCATCAGTTAGAGGATTTGAATCTCCTGACCAATTGTTGAAAGTTCCACTTACATAAACTTGGTCAAAATTATTGGTGTAATTGTTCATGTCAACTTGAAAATTAACGGTACGTATTTGTGGACCACTATTACCCTCCAGACAAACATCATCAAAATATGAAGTTACATCCTGGCCTGTTCCCGGAGAACCAAAGTCAAAAAATACAACGTACCTGGCATAAGTATGACCTGCTGAAGGTTTAAATGGCGCTTCAATTGATGGAAGGTTGGCATCGAAAACCAACTCCTCCCACTCATTTACTTTTGTATTAGGAACCGAAACCAACCAATTATCACCGCCATCACTTGAACTTTCAAGTTTAACAGAAACTAATCCTATGTGATCCATGTGAACTTTCATCTTAATTTTTCCATTGTTTACAAGATCGATCAGAGTCGTTGGGTTTGGATTTGAAAATGCTCCAGCCCATACTTCTGAGACACCAGGTTTGATGTATTGGGTTACTGAATCGGAAGTATTGATTCCGCTTTTGTTAGGATTTAAAATCACACTTGTAAATGTGCCATCCAATGGGCTACCAAAATACTGAAAAACGGTTGAGGTATTTGGTGTTTCAAAATCCAGAACAGAATTACATACCAACCCTCCGGCTGGCAGAACAACTATATCATCAAAATAAGAAATTACGTCAGATCCCGTTCCAGTTGTACCGAAGTCAAAAAATATTGTAGCCTTAGCATACACGGTACCAGCGGTTGGTTTGAATGGTGGGTCAAGAGAAGGTAGATTAACATCAAATACAAGCTCTTCCCACTCGTTTACTTTGGTATTAGCGACCGTGCCAAGCCAATTATCACCCGTACCTACAACGCCTTCAAGCTTTAAAGAAAATGAACCTATATGGTCCATGTGAACTTTAATGCTCACTTTTGAACTAGAAGTAAGATCTATTTGGGTTGTTGGGTCTGGATTTGAAAAAGCACCCGCCCAAGTTTCAGCTACTGCAGGTTTAATATATTTAGAAACCTTGCTACTAGTGTTGATGCCGGAAGGGTTTGGGTTATCGATCACCTCATTTAATGACCCGTCTATAGGACTTCCAAAATATTGGAAAGTTGTGCTTGTAGCCGGAGATTCAAAGTCGAGAATGGTTGTTTGTGTATAAGACTTTGAGTACAGCAAGATTGCCAAAACAAACGTGAGTATACATTTTTTCATACGATTAACAAATTTTAAGATTTTGTGAAATATTATTTCAAATGATTGATTAATTCTGTCCAAAGATGGGTTATATTTATGATCTGAAGACTACATTGTACCACATCATTACTACAACAATTAAAAAAAAATACTACGTCAATAATACTACACAACCTACAAAATAAGCGCTTCAACGAAATTATCTAAAACCATTTTTACTACAACAATTAAAAAAATATACTTCAGTTAAAAAATCAATTCTAATATGCGCAGAATACTCTTATTTTGTTTTTTGCTCAATTCGCTGAATTATGCTTCGGTTATTGCCCAAGGAATTAATTTGGGTATTCCTCCAATCCGAAATTTTGAAAAGAAAAA
>JAEUUM010000484.1 GCA_016787375.1 Saprospiraceae bacterium | reverse complement strand
TATAAGCGGAGAACTCATCTCTTACATCAAAATAGAGGTTAAAATTAAACTGAGCATCTAACAATCCCGAACCAATATATGATGAGATCAATTCATTATTGCCGAAAGTCTCACCTATTTGATAAACAGACCTTTTTTCCTTCAATATGACATCTGTTTTCATTTTTTGGGTAAGCATCCGCCAAAATTCGATTGGAACATGCTTCGTAGCGTCATGTCGAAATCCATCCAGTTTATATTTTTTTATCCAAAATAAGGCAGAATCACTTTGAATTTGTGCTACCTCTGGTTTCGAAAGATCAAGGGTTGGGAGAAAATCATCAAACCAAGTTGTAAGCCGTTGTTCGTCCCAAATACGAATATTGGTTCTTCCATCCGGAAGAGTGAGTGGTGTTGCCCAATCTTTGTGGTCCTGGTACATCTTATTTTTGATGTGTACATGATGACACACATAATCAAGAAGGACATTCATGTTATTTTGATGGGCGGTTTCCACAAGTTCTTTTAAATCAATTTCATTACCAAAACGCTTATCAACAACCGTAGTATACATAGGCCAATAGCCATGATACCCGGAATACCACCTTCTTGGCTGAGGAAATTCCTGATAAGCCTCCCAAGGATTTTGAGTTATTGGAGATAACCAAATCGTGTTCATTCCCAACTGTTTGAAATAGCCCGATTTAATTTTTTCAGTTATACCCTTTATATCACCACCATAATAATTTTGAATTGGCTGTAACCTGTCGTCCTTAAGAGGTTGGTCATTGGACTTATCACCATTATTGAACCTATCAACCAAACTAAAGTAAAGGATCATGGACTGCCAGTCTTGTCTTGTGAGTTGCGAAGTATTTTGAATAACTTTACTGTTTTGGAGAGGAATCAACAGGTCATTGCCTATTCCAGATTCATCCATGCAATACACCCGAATGTGAGATCGCGCATATTTTTTGGATGCTGCGGGTATTTTAATTAAAATGCATTTTTGGTTTTGATCCAGTTTAAAATCAATCTTTTCATTTTGCCACAAAACAAAAAACTGGCTTTTATTTAAATCCGAAGGTGCACTGACCGATATTTTGATAATTGATTTTAATGAGTCGATTTCTGTAAAACTCAAAACAGGCAATAACTTAACATCCTGCTCTTTAACATATATCACAGAGTTTGTTCCGCCCATTCCATTTCCAATTTCGGCTGAATTATATGGGTCATTTATTTCAATTCCATCAACAACATACTTGTAAACATGTGTGCCGGGATCAAGCCATTTTTCAAGAATCCATTCCTTCGAGCCGTCATTTCTGTGCATAGCATCGGCATCCGGACTCCAGTTATTGAAAGACCCTTTAACATATATTTTGCCTGGTGATTTTCCGGGCAATTCTTTAAAAACAAATCTGCAAAATTGCTTTTGATTTTTCTTCAACACAAAACTGTACGGCTTACCATTGTATACCACCGTCAGCCAGGACAAAACAGGCATATCAGCATCACTTTGTATTAAAACATCACCTGTATTCTTATCAAATGAGACACTTCCATGGTTGGTTGAAATTTTTAAAGACTCTACTTTGCCAATATTTTGAAAATAATCCCTAAGTTTTAGATGCGTTTCAGTCGAACCCAACTGAATGGGTGAGACCAAGGTTAAAATTTCATCATCTAGAATGGTTTTCTGAGCAAATAAATCCTTTGGGGTTGCCAATAAAAAACTCAGTAATATAATCGCAAATGTTGATTTCATGGTTTTCAATTGGTTTAACACTTTCTTTTAAAGCCAACCTTGGTCAGCAATTATGCAATTTAGTAAAATATCATTGAATAATAGGCACATTATTGAAACTCACAGTTTTGGCGGCTTGTGCCCCGAGAACGATAAGCTGATTGTTGATTCTGACTTGTATATCTTCAGTACCAAAACTTTCAAAAGTGATTCTATTTTTTTCAATTTTAACAGATAGTGAATTCCCTCTGAATTTGATTTTGAATTGATAACTTAACCATTTTGCAGGCAACATAGGTTTAAAGTTTAACAGTCCGTCTTTTACACGCATACCTCCAAAGCCTTTAACTACTGACATCCATGTTCCTGCCATACTTGTAATATGTAAACCATCGCACGCATCATTGTTATAGTCGTCAAGGTCAAGCCTTGAGGTTCTTAAGTACATATCATAAGCTTTTTCTTCATACCCAAGGCCTGCTGCAAGGATGCTGTGAACGCAAGGTGATAAAGAAGACTCATGTACGGTCATCGGTTCATAAAAGTCAAAGTTTCTTTTTATGGTATCAGAATCAAAATGGTCTTCAAAAAAATAAATACCCTGAAGAACATCTGCTTGTTTGATAAAACATGATCTCAAAATTCGATCCCATGACCATTTCTGATTTAATGGGCGTTCGCTTGATTCCAAGGCATTTGCTGGCTTTAGTTCTTTGTCAAGAAACCCGTCTTGTTGCAAAAAGACTCCTCTTTCTTCATCGAAAGGAAAATAAATATTGCTTGTGAGTTCCTTCCAAAATTTAAGTTCAACATTTTCATCAAAAAAAGTCTTTTTCAGTATTTCTTTATAACGACTGATGTCTTCATTTTTTAACCACTCCAACATTTCAGCGCAATAATTTAAGCACCACTTTGCAATATATGATGTGTACCAGTTGTTATTGACATTATTTTCATATTCGTTTGGACCAGTCACACCATGCATGACGTACTGGTTTTTAGCTTGTGAAAAATGAAATCTTTGTGCCCAAAATCTTGCAATTCCGATCAAAACTTCTAAACCATATTCAGCCAAATACTGCTGATCGCCGGTGTAGTTGATGTAGTCGTAAATTGCATAAGCAATTGCTCCATTTCTGTGAATCTCTTCAAAAGTTATTTCCCATTCATTGTGGCATTCTTCACCATTCATGGTCACCATTGGGTAAAGAGCAGCACCGCCATTAAATCCAAGTTTCTGGGCATTTTCTATTGCTTTGCCCAAGTGTTTGTACCTGTAAATAAGCAGATTTCGTGAAACGGATTCATCAGCTGTGCTCAAATAAAACGGGATACAATAGGCTTCCGTATCCCAATAAGTGGAACCACCATACTTTTCACCTGTAAATCCTTTCGGACCAATATTTAACCGATCATCTGCCCCTGTGTAGGTTTGATGTAATTGAAAAATATTGAATCTTATGCCCTGCTGTGCTGCGGAATCACCTTCAATTTTAATATCTATTTCTTCCCATTTCTTATGCCAGGCTTCGGAGTGTTCATTTAAAAGTTGATGAAACCCTTTTTGTTGAGCTCGAAAACTAGCCTCCATGGCCTTTGAGTTAATCAATGTAACAGGATAATTCAAAGAAGAAACAATCCCAACGAATTTTTGAATGGTGATGGTCTCGCCTTCTACCACCGGTATCATGACAATATTTCCTGCATATTTTTTGCGTTCAGTTGGCAAAGCAGGCATTTTTATAGGCTCTCCATCTTTAAAAAGATTGTATTTCATTGCTGCTCCAACCACAAAGTCTAGTTTCTTGGTTTTTGCTACTATGGTTGCTTCTCCTTGCGCAGTTGATTTTTCAATTTCTTCCCAAAATTTTTGGTCGTAATTTGAATCTTCATTAACCACATCAAAGTCCAGATAAGGTACCAAAACCAATTCACCACTAAAATTCATAGCAGTTATTGAGTACTCAAGCAGGCCACATTCGTCATCTGTAATGCTCAGAAATCTTTTGGTTTCAACTTTTACTTTTTCACCTGTAGCCAGTTTGGCAATAAAAGATCTGTAGAGGTAACCATCCAACATGTTAAGTTCTCGAACAAAAGACCGAACAGAGCAATTATTCAAATCAAGTGGTGTTCCATTAATGTGAATATTGATACCAATCCAGTTTACTGAGTTCAGCACTTTCGCAAAATACTCAGGATAACCATTTTTCCACCAGCCAACTCTCGTTTTGTCAGGGAAATAGACCCCGGCTATATAACTACCTTGTAATGTATCACCTGAATAGTTTTCTTCAAACATTCCACGCTGGCCCAATCTGCCGTTACCTATGCTGCAAAGACTTTCTGTAATTCTATTGTGTTCAGGATGAAATCCCTCTTCAATGATTTTCCACTCGTCTATTTTAATATAATTCTTCATTTACCAGCTTAGCTTTTCATTTGTAAAGATTGAATTTTTTTGTTGATTTCAGAAAAACTTAAGCCAATTAAATCTTTACGGACCCAATGTGCAAGAGACAGGTGATGGGTATCACCAATTCCTAAACACCACATATTTGCAGCAATTGCCGCTTCGACTCCTTTTGCAGCATCTTCTACAACCAAACAATTTTCAGCTGGTATATTTAATTCATGAGCAGCTAATAAAAACGTTTCAGGACTCGGTTTGCCTTCTTTGGTCATGTTTCCATCTACAACTACATCAAAATAATGCATAATTCCAAGCCTGTCAAGTATGAAACTTGCATTTTTACTTGCTGATCCAAGTGCAATTTTGATATCATTTGCTCTTAAATCTTTAAGTAACTCTATCACACCCGGGAGCATTTCAGTGGTATCAATTGTTGTGATGTGATCAAGGTATCTAAGGTTTTTCATGGTCGCCAACTTCTCCTTTTCAAGAGGTGTCAGATTCAATTCTGCTTTATTCAGAATATATTCCAGAGATTGGATTCTGCTTACTCCTTTTAGTTGTTCATTATCATTTTCATCAAATGGGATTTTTAGCGACATAGCCAATTCTTTCCATGCCAGAAAGTGATATTTTGCTGTATCAACAATAACACCATCGAGATCAAAGATTATGGCTTCTATGATTTTTGACATATTATTTAATACTTTTTTGAATGTACCTTACAAATATGCATTACTTTGCGTAATAAATACACTAACTGTTGATTTTTTTTAAAAAATTCACAAAAAAACGAACACTTGTTCGTATGTTTTTTATCTTTGAAAAAAGATTTTTATCATGTCATACTTTCACACTCTGAAAATCAAAGATCTTCGCAAAGAGACCTCCGATGCGGTTGTACTTACATTCGATGTTCCTGACAACTTAAAAAAAGATTACAACTTTATATCCGGTCAACATCTCACCCTCAAAACAAACATTGATGGTGAAGAGGTACGAAGGTCTTATTCAATTTGCTCTGCTCCACATGAAGGTTCATTGAAGGTCGCTGTCAAAAAAATTGAAAACGGTTTATTTTCTAATTTTGCAAATTCCCAACTAAAAAAAGGACAAACGCTTGAAGTGATGCAACCTATGGGGAAGTTTTCGCCCGACATCAACAAAGACATGGGCAAAACCTATCTTTTAGTTGCTGCAGGCAGTGGAATCACACCAATCATTTCAATTCTGAAGACAATACTTCACACTGAGCCACAAAGTCAGGTCACTCTGATTTACGGTAATAAAAATACGCGGTCAATTATGTTCAAGGAAGAGCTTGAGGGATTGAAAAATATTTTTCTGGAAAGACTCAATATTCACTTTGTCATGTCCAGAGAAAAACTTGACGCACCCTTACTCTCAGGCAGAATAGACAAAGAAAAATGTGCATTGTTTTTAAAATATCTTGTAGATGCCAAACAATTAGATGAAGTGTTTATTTGTGGACCCGAAGGAATGGTTTTTGACATGAAAGACACTTTGATTGCAAACGGAGTTGAGACCAGGAAAATCAGAACCGAACTCTTCACAACTCCCGGACAGGTTACACAAAAATCTGAAGTTGCTTCCAAATCCTTTGATCCGAAAAAGGAAAGTCTGGTAACCATAAAATTAGACACGAAGACCTTTGAATTTCCGCTTAACTATGGAGCAGAAACTATACTTGATGCAGCACTTCAGCAAGGTGCAGACTTGCCATTTGCATGCAAAGGTGGTGTTTGTTGCACCTGTAGAGCGAAGTTGGTGGAAGGAGAGGTAGACATGGCTTTAAATTTTGGACTGGAGCCGGACGAATTGGAGGCAGGATTTATACTCACTTGTCAGGCTCACCCCAGATCTGAAAAAGTTGTAGTTGATTTTGATCAAAAGTGATATGAAAGCCCTCACAAAAAAGGAT
Organism: Saprospiraceae bacterium; assembly: GCA_016787375.1. Classification (GTDB taxonomy): domain Bacteria; phylum Bacteroidota; class Bacteroidia; order Chitinophagales; family Saprospiraceae; genus JAEUUM01. Next base: position 9,973 of record JAEUUM010000484.1, on the reverse strand, counting down.
TTTATTATGAAAAAGGCTGCAGAGCTTTTTCATACTAAGGGCTATACTGCCACTACTATGCGCGAACTTGCTCAGGTAGTAGGTTTGGAGGCATCGAGTCTCTACAGTCACATCAAATCAAAAGAAGAACTACTCATTCATCTTTGTTTTACAAATGCCAAAAAGTTCTCCGATGGCATTGAGGAAGCAGAAAAACAAGACAGTTCGGTTTGCGAAAAAATTGAATTTCTACTTAATCAACAAATCAAAATAGCATTGGAAGACGGAACCTCGGTAACCGTATTTGATGATGAATGGAAGCATTTAAGTGAACCTTACTTGAGCAGCTTTCTTCAAATCAGAAAAGATTATCAGCGTAGATTCCTTAAAATTATCACACACGGCATTGAAAAAAAAGAGTTGATAGATATTTCACCATCCATTATTATGAATACTTTAATTAGCTCCATACGGTGGGTGCATTTAAAACCTGAATTGCTGAAACAGACCGGCATGCAGGATCTAAGTAAAGACATCAGCCAAATAATTCTGACAGGTATAAAAAAATAAAAAAAATTTACGAACAATTGTTCGTATTTTAAATTATATACTTTACTTTTGAATAACAAATATTGCAAAATGAAAGAAACCAATATTGAGGATCAATTTCAGGCAAAAATAGATGCTGAAATAAAAATAGAGCCAAAAGACTGGATGCCTGATACATACCGTAAGACATTAATCAGGCAAATTGCTCAACATGCACATTCAGAAATAGTAGGGATGCTTCCTGAAGCAAACTGGATTACACGTGCTCCTACTTTAAGACGTAAAGCTGCTCTGTTGGCTAAAATTCAGGATGAAGGAGGACACGGATTGTATCTGTATAGTGCAGTAGAGACTTTGGGTGTTGAAAGGGATGAGCTTTTAGACGAACTTCATTCCGGAAAAGCTAAATATTCCAGCATTTTTAACTATCCTACTTTGACCTGGGCTGACATGGGTACGATTGGTTGGTTGGTTGATGGAGCTGCCATCATGAACCAGATACCTCTCTGCCGGTGCTCCTATGGACCTTACTCCAGAGCCATGATCAGAATTTGCAAAGAAGAAAGTTTCCATCAAAGACAAGGTTATGAGCTTTTATTGACCATGATGAAAGGTACGGATGCGCAAAAGAGAATGGTGCAAGATGCCATGAATCGATGGTGGTGGCCGGCAATTAGTATGTTCGGGCCAAATGATGCTGATTCGCCTCATACTGCACAATCTATGAAATGGAAGATAAAACGTTTCACCAATGATGAATTGAGACAAAAATTCGTTGATGTGACTGTAGAACAAGCAAAAATTCTTGGCATTACCGTCCCTGATCCAGATTTGAAGTGGAATGAAGAAAGGGGCCATTATGATTTTGGTCAAATCAATTGGGATGAATTTTGGGAAGTAGTTAAAGGCGATGGCCCTTGTAACCGCGAAAGGTTAGCGGCTCGAAAAAATGCATGGGACGAAGGTGCCTGGGTTAGAGAAGCTGCTTCAGCTTATGCAGATAAAAAATCCAAACGACAAAAAACGGCTGCAGCCTGATTTTAATAAAAACTAAAACAAAAACAATGAAAAACTGGCCATTGTGGGAAGTGTTCATCAGATCAAAGCAAGGACTAAATCATATTCATGCGGGAAGCTTACATGCTGCCGATGCAGAAATGGCGATAGAAAATGCAAGGGACGTTTATACTCGTCGAAATGAAGGAATCAGCATCTGGGTAGTAGAATCAAAATATATTCATGCTTCAAATCCTGAAGACCAGGGTGCTTTTTTTGACCCAGCCAACAACAAAGTTTACAGGCATCCTACCTTCTACGAACTTCCTGAACAACTCAAACACATGTAATCAAATGACAAAGCAAGAAGCACTTTTAAAATATGTATTGCGTTTGGCCGATAATGTATCTATACTCGGTCACCGACTGGGAGAATGGTGTGGTCATGGCCCAGTTTTAGAACAAGATATTGCGATGACTAATATTGCCCTTGATTGTATTGGACAAGCTCGAAACTATTATCAATACGCTTCTAAAATCGAAGGTATAGATAAAACAGAAGATGATTATGCTTATTTGAGAGACCCACTTGACTATTACAACCTTCTCATTGTAGAACAACCCAATAAGGATTTTGCATATACCATTGTTAGACAATATTTTTTTGATGTTTTTCACTTCTTGTTTCTCCAAAAACTATCCGATTCCAAAGACAAACAACTTGCTGCAATTGCTGAGAAAGCAATAAAGGAAGTCACTTATCACTGTAAATGGAGTGGTGATTGGGTATTAAGACTCGGTGACGGGACAGATACCAGCCATGAAAAAATGCAACATGCCATTGACATCCTTTGGACTTATACTGGTGAAATGTTTTTGATGGACGAGGTTGATGAAATTTTGCTTAAAGAAAAAATAGGAGTTGACCTTATTGGGCTCAGACAAGAGTGGCTTAAAATTGTAAGTGAACATTTTAAAGAAGCAACTCTTACATTGCCTGAAACAACTTGGTCTCAAAAAGGCGGTAAACAAGGCTATCATTCTGAACATTTGGGATATATCCTGGCTGACATGCAATACCTGCCAAGAACATATCCTGGTTCAATCTGGTAATTAAATGGATACAACCAAAAATAAAGTTTTACAGGAGGTTTGGGAAATCCTCGAACAGGTACCGGACCCTGAAATTCCCGTCTTATCTGCAATAGATTTGGGTATCATTCGTGATGTAATATTTCATGATGGAAAAATTGAAGTTGTTATAACTCCCACCTATACAGGTTGCCCTGCCATGAACATGATCGAAGTAAACATAAAATCAATCCTTCAGGAAAATGGATTTCAGAATTCAATGGTTACTACCGTCTTGTCACCTGCCTGGACAACTGACTGGATGAGTGAAAAAGGTAAAGAAAAACTAAAGGCGTATGGTATTGCTCCTCCGGTTGGTAAAACATCAGATAAACACGTCCTGATGGGTGAAGAAAAACTGGTCTGCTGTCCTCAATGTGGATCAAACCATACAGAACTGATCTCTCAGTTTGGGTCGACAGCCTGTAAATCACTATATAAATGCCTCGATTGTAAAGAGCCGTTTGATTATTTTAAATGTCATTGATTTGGGGCCGGTGTGTTGGTATGACGGTATGACGGTGTAGCGGTATGACGGTGTGATGGTATGATGGTATGATGGTACAAGGTGAAGTCAATAGTTCCTTGATTTCAAGATTCTCAAGTTTCGCCCTTACTAACGGTGTGCAGCAGTTCAGCAATTCCATAGTTCAAGGTTTCTACAATAAAAACTGGTTAATCCTAAATTTCATTAAATGCATTTTGATTAACTTTACAAAAAAAATGGAATGGCTAACCTGACCCACCAGATAAATAACGGAGTTTATACCATCTTTCTCAATCGTCCCGAAGTCTTCAACAGTTTCAACAGATCAATGGCCCTTGACCTGCAATCTGCCCTCGATTTAGCTGAAGAAAATCCTGATATTAGATGCATAGTCATTACAGGCACTGGAAAGGCATTTTCTGCCGGGCAAGATCTTGGTGAAGTGACCGGTGAAAACCCACCTTCCTTCAACACTATTTTAGGAGAACATTACAATCCAATCATTTCAAGAATAAGAAGCATTGAGAAACCTGTTATAGCTGCTGTTAATGGCGTAGCTGCCGGTGCCGGTGCCAATATTGCCTTGTGTTGCGACATTGTGCTGGCTTCTAAAAGTGCTTCTTTTATTCAGGCTTTCAGCAAAATCGGTCTCATTCCGGATAGTGGTGGAACATTCTTCCTGCCCAGACTAATCGGATTTCAAAAAGCATCGGCCTTGATGATGACAGGCGAAAAAATATCTGCCACAGAAGCTGAACGATTAGGTATGATCTACAAAGTGTTTGATGATGAAAATTTCAATCAAGAAGTTGAAAAATTGGCCCTACAGATGGCAAATATGCCTACCAGAGGTCTTGGGCTGACCAAAAAAGCGTTAAACCGTTCGTTTTTCAACGATCTTGAATCTCAGCTCCAGATTGAAGACGATCTGCAATTTCAGGCAGGAAGTACTCAAGATTATCAAGAGGGCGTAAATGCATTTATTGAAAAGAGAAAACCTGAATTTAAAGGAAAATAAAGATTATGACGCAAATAGCAGTAATAGGAGCAGGAACAATGGGTGCCGGAATTGCCCAGGTAGCACTAATGTCAGGATGCGAGGTGATACTGGTGGATGCAAATAAAGATGTTCTTGATAAAGCTCATTCAAGAATAAGCAATAATTTTGTTTCATTGAGAGAAAAAGGTAAAATGGACATCGAGCAATCGGTTATGTTTCTTGAAAAACTGCATTGTACCGATAAAATTGAGGCATGTGGTCAGGCAAGTCTTGTAATCGAAGCTATTGTCGAGAACCTGGAGATCAAAAAAAATCTGTTCAATCAACTGGAAAGCATTGTTTCAGCTGATTGTATTCTTGCAAGCAATACTTCTTCATTGTCTATAACCAGTATTGCAGGTACAACCAAGAACCCGGGCAGGGTAATTGGCATTCACTTTTTCAATCCGGCCAATCTTATGAAGCTGGTTGAGGTGATACCGGCCATTCAGACCGATCTGACTGTGGTTAATAAGGTAATGGATCTGATCAGGTCATGGAACAAAATCACTGTTCTTGCAAAAGACACACCCGGCTTTATCGTTAACCGTATTGCCAGACCATATTATAGTGAGGCTATCAGAATATTTGAGGAAGGTATTGCAGACATTGCCACCATCGACCTTGCTATGACCAAAATAGCAGGATTTAAAATGGGCCCCTTTACCCTGATGGATTTTATAGGGCATGATGTTAATTATGCTGTAACAGAAAGTGTCTGGACCGCCTGTTATTATGAGCCGAGATACCGGCCCTCGTTTACCCAAAAAAGACTGGTAGAAGCAGGATTTCTGGGAAAAAAATCAGGAAGAGGATTTTATAATTATGCTGAAGGGGCAGAGCACCCAAAGGCAGACGAAGATGAATCCCTTCTAGAGAATATCGCAAACAGAATTCTGGTTATGCTATTCAACGAAGCCGCTGACGCTCTGCATTTCGGTATTGCTACCCGTGATGATATTGAAACGGCAATGACTACCGGAGTGAATTACCCGAAAGGCTTATTGGCTTGGGCTGAAGAATGGGGCATTGATAACTGTATCGCCAAAATGGAAGAATTGCATGCCTATTATCAGGAGCCAAGATACAGGTGCAGCCCGGGTTTGAGGGGTGCGGTTTGATGCCTGGTAAATCCAGAATACATAATTGACCTCAATAAATTTTCCCATTTCTTTGGAGTTGATCTAAATTGACATTATTTTTATTTTTTAAAAGTGATCGGCTGAATTTGATCTTTTTAAAAGACTTAAAATTAGCTTTTTAATGAAAAATAGTGTTGATTATAAGCGTTTAGAAACCAAGCAAAATGTCAAAAAATTTAAGCGAACTTTCAGGAAGAAAAGATCTCGATAAAATCCTTTTCAATAAAATCGGTGAAATAGCCTCCAAAACCGGAACCCCTGACCAGGAATCCATGAAACAACTGGCTGAAGAATACCTAATGGGTAATGCCAATATTTATGGCACTGTTTCATTCTATGATTTTACCAGACCTGAAAACAAAGGTAAAAAAGTTTATGTCTGCAATGGAACTGCCTGCCTTTGTGCCGGAACACAAAAAACACTAAAGGAAAAACTTTCCACCCAATTTGATAAAAGCGAGATCGGTGAAATGTGTTGTCTCGGAAGGTGCCATGAAAATCACGCATTTCATTATGAGGGTCTGAATTATTCTGGGGATGCAATTGAAAGTTTGAAAGACAAAAAGATTGAACCCGGTAAAAATCTGGATCAATATCAAACTGGTAACTTCGGTACACCTGTCCTGAATCTTCCTTTTGAAGATCCGAAAATCATCAAAGAAACCCTTGCCAAAGCAGTTTTTGCTACTCCCGAATCACTTATAGAAGAATTGAAAATTTCAGGATTGAGAGGACGTGGCGGAGCAGGATTTCCCATTTCTTTCAAACTTGAATCGTGTAAAAATACGACGGGTGATAAAAAATTCATCGTTTGCAATGCTGATGAAGGTGACCCGGGGGCATACTCTGACCGATATATCATGGAGCAAAAACCTTATGCCTTGTTGTTGGGTATGATGGTAGCCGGTTACATCACAGGTGCTGATTCAGGAATTGTGTACATAAGGGCAGAATATCCGGAATCTATTACCATCATAGACGAAGCTATTAAAAATCTAAATAATCTGGGACTTCTGGGTGAAAATATTCTTGAATCAGGATTTAACTTCCAATTCAAAGTTGTTAAAGCACAGGGAGCATATATATGTGGAGAAGAAACGGCTCTTTTATCATCCATAGAGGGACAGCGTCCTGAAGTAAGAACGAGACCACCTTTCCCAACCCAGCAAGGCTTATTCAACAAACCAACAGTTGTAAACAATGTAGAAACCCTTGCCAATATCCCATTCATTGTTCAAAACGGCGGCAACGCTTTTGCAAAAATTGGCAAAGGAAAATCAACCGGAACCAAACTCGTTTCACTTGATAGCCATTTCAAAAATCCGGGTATCTACGAAGTTGACATGGGTACTCCGCTTAAGGAAGTAATCCATAATCTGGGTGGAGGATTCACAAAACCAATCAAAGCCATGCACATTGGTGGTCCGTTGGGCGGGTTGGTACCTGTGCAAAAGATCAACGACCTTACAGTAGATTTCGAATCATTTTCACAAAATGGATTCCTTTTGGGGCATGCATCGGTGGTTTGTATTCCAGTTGATTTTCCGATTATTCAATACCTTGAGCATCTTTTTCAGTTTACAGCCCATGAGAGTTGTGGGAAATGTTTCCCTTGCCGATTGGGCTCCACCAGAGGATATGAATTACTAAACAAGGCCCGGACAACAGACCTCAAAATGGATCGCAATTTGCTGGATGACTTGTTGGATACCCTTGAAAGAGGTTCTTTGTGCGCACTCGGTGGCGGATTGCCATTGCCGGTAAAAAATGCCCTGCATTATTTTGAAGATGAACTAAGAGAATATTTTTATTAATAAAAAAATATTTCGACAAAAATAAAAACCAGTCAAAACTTAAAATACAAGAAAATGAATCCGACCGCTTATATCAATGATGTTGCGTATGGTTTTGAACCGGGTGAAACGCTTTTATCTTTCATCAGAAGACACATTGGCAAAGACCATGTTCCCACTTTATGTGATTCGCCAAATCTCGATCCGTTTGGAGCTTGTAGGGTATGCAGTGTAGATGTGGCGCTTACCCAGCATGGCCCCATGAAGACCCAGGCATCATGCCACACACCTGTCATAGCCAATTCTTACATCTATACCGAAAACGAAAGAATTCAGAAACTCAGAAAAAATATCATCGAACTGGTACTTACCGACCATCCACTTGATTGCCTGACTTGCGAAGTCAACAATAATTGTGAACTACAAACTGCGGCAGCGCAGGTTGGCATAAGAAAGGTACGTTATCCGGAAGGTAAAAACCACCTTGACCGTGAAAAAGATTTGAGCCATGCTTATATGACATCGGATTTTTCAAAATGCATAAATTGTGGCAGATGTGTCAGAGCCTGTGATGAGGTGCAAGGCGAATTTGTATTGAGTATGGCAGGAAGAGGATTTGATTCGCATATTGTAAAAGGATTTGGTCAGACGTTCGAAGAATCAGATTGTGTGAGCTGTGGTGCTTGTGCTCAGGCTTGCCCGACCTCAGCGATTTCAGATATTTTTGAATCAAAATCTGTCGCCAATACTGAAAAGGTAAGAACTGTCTGCACATATTGCGGTGTAGGATGCAATCTTGAAGTAGCTAAAGTTGACAACAAAATAAAATCCATTCAGGCTCCTTACTCTGCTGCTGCAAATCAGGGGCATACCTGCCTCAAGGGCAGATTTGCATTTTCTTTCTATAACCATCCTGACCGGATTCGGACTCCGTTGATTCGGAGAAATGGAATACTTGAAGAAGCCAGCTGGGATGAAGCCTATGATTTTATCGCCGAAAAACTTACTGAAATAAAGACCAAATATGGGCCGGATTATATAGGAGGAATCTCTTCTGCCAGATGTACAAATGAAGAAAACTACCTAATGCAAAAGTTCATTAGAGCGGTTATTGGCACCAACAATATTGACAGTTGTGCAAGGGTTTGCCATAGTCCCACTGCTTTGGGAATGCAACGTGCGTTTGGAACCGGCGCAGCTACAAACTCCATCATTGACTTAAAATATACCGATTGTATGATGGTTATTGGAGCAAATCCAACTGATGCACACCCCGTTACAGGCGCAAAGATCAAACAACAAGCCATGAAAGGCAAGACCCTGATTGTCATAGATCCTCGACGGACAAAGTTGGCCCGATATGCCAATTACCATTTACAATTAAAGCCAGGTACCAACGTTGCTTTATTGAATATGATGTTGTACTATATCATTTCAGAAGGTCTTGAAGATAAGAATTTCGTAGAGCAAAGAACAGAAGGTTATCATGATTTCAGAAACCAGATCCTGAATTTAAATATTGATGAACTAGAAAAAACATGTGGTGTTGACAGAAAACTTGTACGAAATGCCGCCATAGCCTACGCAACCGCGAACAATGCTATGTCATTCCATGGTTTGGGAGTTACAGAGCATTCACAAGGAACATTCACGGTTATGTTGATCTCTGATCTGGCAATGATTACAGGCAATATCGGTCGTAGAGGCGTTGGAGTTAATCCGTTAAGAGGCCAGAATAATGTACAGGGTGCAGCAGATATGGGTTGTCAGCCACATCAGGGTGCAGGTTATTTTGATGTTACCATTCCTGAAAATCATCAAAAATATGAGGCGTTTTATGGTGCGAAATTACCGGATTACATTGGGTATAAAATTCCGCAAATGTATGATGCAGCCCTCGCCGGAAAATTTAAGGCGCTTTGGCTGATGGGAGAAGATCTCGTACAAACCGACCCAAATACCAATAAGGTGATCACCGCAATGGAACAACTTGATCTTTTGGTATTGCAGGAAATTTTCATGACCGAAACCGCAAAATATGCCACTGTAATATTACCCGCAGCTTCTTTCCTTGAAAAGAGCGGAACCTTTACAAATGGTGAAAGAAGAATACAAAGGGTAAATGCAGTCGTGGAGCCTATTGAAGGCACAAAACCAGATGGTCAGATCATGGTTGATATCATGAACAGAATGGGATATCCACAGCCTCCTTACAATCCGGATACTGTTTTGAAAGAAATTTCCCAAATCGTACCATTCTTTAAAGGAGTAAAATGGGAGGAACTTGGAGACAATGGCAAACAATGGCCTGTAATGGAAGATGGAAGCGATACTGAGATTTTACATATAGATACCTTCAAAAGAGGTCTAGGTAAATTTCATTTCTTCGACTGGAAAGAAAGTAATGAGATCAAAGAACATGGGAAAGAATTCCCCTATATCCTAACTACCAATCGCGAACTGGAACATTATAACGCTGGTACAATGACCAGAAGAACCAATAATTCAAAGATATTAAAAGAGGATGTGTTGATGATCAACCCCGCAGATGCATCTAAACATTTCATCGAAGATGGTGATATGGTTTGTGTAGAATCTGACAGAGGCAAGGTTGATGTTAAAGCCAGAGTCACTGATGAAGTTAAACAAGGTATATTGAGCACAACATTTCACTTTCCTGAAATGCTGATCAATGTGTTGACATCCAATGAGCGCGATTCAGAAGCCATGTGCCCGGAGTACAAAGTGGTATCAGTAAATATCAGGAAGAGCAAGGGCAAGTATAAAATATTGTCGGAATCCTGATTTTTTTGAATTGGCAGTAAAGTTTTATCACCACATCAGATACCTATTAATG
>JAEUUM010000463.1 GCA_016787375.1 Saprospiraceae bacterium | reverse complement strand
CAAAAACTACAAAAGATTCCTGTAACTGTAGTTTTAGATAATATTCGTTCAGGTTTGAATGTCGGTTCTATTTTCAGGACTTGTGACGCTTTTGCTGTTGAACATATTATTCTTACGGGATTTACACCCCAACCTCCTCACCGAGAAATTTTGAAAACTGCTCTCGGTTCAACTGAATCCGTGCATTGGTCATATTGCGAATCAATTTCTGAATGTTTGGTTGAGTTGAGATCGAAAGATTTTCGAATTATCGCAATTGAGCAAACAGATAAGAGCATTGAGCTGCAAGATGCGAACTTTACCAATCAAATGAAGTATGCTCTTATTCTTGGCAACGAAGTGGATGGGGTTTCAGTTGATGCACTAGAATTCGCAGACTCGGCTATTGAAATACCTCAGGCTGGTATAAAACACTCATTGAATGTTGCGGTGTGTGCCGGAATGGTTTTGTGGGAGGCTTTTAAATCTCTTGGCTCTATCAATTAAAAAATCAATCACCCCAGTGATAGGCCACTCTCAAGGCGGCATCTAATTTATACATCCATTTTTTATTTGATTTTGCCTCCAGATTAGTCAATTCAATTATTGGTTTGTTTTCTAACTCCAACCCTGCGAAAGGGGTAAGGGTTATATTTTTTGATAATCCAATATCAAGCCCCAAGCCAGCGCCCACTCCATAGGAAAATACATTTTTCTCTGAAGCTTGATTTAGAGAAAAATGCGAGTTATACGCATTAAGTGAGACCCATGCAAACAATCCCTTTTTTATAAAATCACCATCTTTGTTCCATGTTGGACAATTGCAATCACCTTCTATATCAAGAAAGTAAAAATGAGTATTAAACTGAAATCCAAAGCTTGTTATTTTGGTATTGTTTTCTTCTCCTAAAATATTCGTTTTCCTAAGGTTATTGCTGAAATAAAGTATTGTTGGGAAAAACTCAACCCGATAATTTTTTAATTTAAAGGTATAGTCTATTCCTGCACCAATTTGACTGCTTTGAATGGTTTCATTGAATGCGGACTGTAAAAGTGTATAACTTGTATCTTGATACTTTTGCCACTGAACCTGTAAGCCAATTTGTGAAAATAAATTGTTGTTTAATACAAACAAACACAAAATCATAAATGCTTTTTTCATGCTATATGCTCTTTAATTTCAAATGTAGAATTTTTTTTGGTTTAAATTGTTGTGTAACAGGCTTATCTTTGTAAACATTTAACACATAATATTGAAAACTAAAACACTTAGGAAGGATCAAGTAAACGTAATAACCTTGGGTTGTTCTAAAAATTTGGTAGATTCAGAGAATATTATTACCCAATTGAAAGGCAACGATTTTGTTGTGTCACATGAGCAGGAGGACAGCAAAGCAAACGTAATCATCATTAATACATGCGGCTTTATTGATCTCGCAAAAGAAGAGTCTATAAATACAATTTTGGAGTATGCTGAGAGGAAAAAACAAGGCGAAATTGAAAAATTGTATGTAACAGGTTGTTTGTCACACAGGTATAAAAATGACCTCGAAGAAGAAATTCCAGAAGTTGATGCTTTTTTTGGAACGCTCGAATTGCCGGGTCTACTTGCGAAATTAAACGCAGATTATAAGCATGAACTTATAGGTGAAAGGCTAACTACAACACCTCAACATTATGCCTACTTGAAAATATCAGAAGGTTGTAACCGTACATGCTCTTTTTGTGCAATTCCTCTAATGCGAGGAGGACATATTTCAAGACCTATTGAAGATCTCGTTGAAGAATGTCAAAATTTAGCAAGAAGAGGAGTTAAAGAGATCATGTTAATTGCACAGGAACTAACGTATTATGGCCTTGATTTGTATAAGAAGCGAGAATTGCCAAGATTATTAAATGCGTTATGTGAGGTGGAGGGAATTGAGTGGATTCGGTTACATTATGCGTATCCCAGTAAGTTTCCTCTTGAAGTTTTTAATGTAATGGCTAGTCAACCAAAAATCTGCAATTATCTTGATATTCCTATTCAGCACGCCAATGATGATGTTTTGGCAAGAATGAAAAGGCAAATCACACAAAAGGAGACAAGAGAGTTGATAGGGTATGCCAGGTTGATTATACCTGACATTGCTCTACGAACAACATTGTTGGTAGGTTTTCCGGGTGAAACAAATCGTGAATTTGAAGATTTGTGCAGATTTGTAACGGAGATGCGGTTTGACAGATTAGGTGTTTTTCAATACAGTCATGAGGAAGATACAACTGCTCATCAGTTGAAAGATAATGTGCCTGCGAAAACCAAGGCCAAAAGAGCCAATGAAATAATGGAAATTCAAAAAGAAATTTCGCTCGAAAAAAACCAGGCTAAAATTGGTAAATCCTTTAAAGTTTTATTCGATCGCAAGGAGGGAGATTATTTTATTGGGCGTACTGAGAGTGATTCACCTGAAGTTGACAATGAGGTATTGGTTTCTGCAGAAGAAAATTATGTTCGTATAGGGGATTTTGCAGAAATATTAATA
>JAEUUM010000453.1 GCA_016787375.1 Saprospiraceae bacterium | reverse complement strand
TATTAATCAGATCAACATGCGGTTGATTTTGCATTAACCACCAAACTTGAAGTTGCATATGGCCCCAAATACAATGGAGCGAAACATTTTTTCAAGTACATAAGGCCAGGATCCATGAGAACTTACGTTTCAACTTTGAATGTAAACGATGTTGCCGTTAGTTCCTTCAAAAATATTCAGGACAGCAGTTACACAATGGTTTTTATAAACCAGTCTGGTACACAAAAAATGGTAGATGTTGATTTAAAAAATACAGAATTTGAGGTGCCAATATTTGACAAATACACTTCCAGCGAAAACAATTATTGGCAAAAATCTCAGACCGAAAACCTAAACAATAAGCTAAATCTAGTTATTCCGGCATTTGGAGTAAGCACAATTACAGGGAAAGGAGTCAAAACCACAAGCACATTTTCAAATTCTTTGAGCAAGAGCTACTTGGTTTGCCATCCAAATCCGGCTTTTAATCAAACCAATATCACGTATTTTCTTAATAAAGATCAAAAAATTACCATTTTGGTTCAAGATATAAACGGCAAAACCTTTAGAATTCTTGATGTTAATTCATACCTTGGAGAAAACTCCGTTATGCTTGACATCAATGATTTACAAGAGGGAATTTATTCAGTTGTATTAAAAACTGAGGATGATTTGTTAATTAAAAAGCTGGTTATCAATAAATAAAATCCATTTTATAAAAAACAAATGTCACTCACGAACAACATTGATTCCTTTGGCCGATAACTTGCTTAGTATGTTCTCGAGTTGCGAAATCATGTAATACGAATCAAGAAGGAAATCAAATCTAAGGTCGGTATTTGAGTCTTTGATTCTGATGTAGTTATTAATTGAATTACCTATTGCTGATTTCGAATATGTGGAAATGTTGTCATCAGGTATCTCAAAAGTTTTGGGAACCATAATTATATCAAAAACCTGCAAATCAAACTCATTGACTTTACCTTCTTTTGGTGATGAAATTACTAGTTGAAGATTTGAAATTTCAATAATTTTATCACCAATTGTGTTTTTGACAAGCTTATTTTGTTTGTATAAAAATATAAAAAATGCAATGTTGGCTATCACCAAAAGTACCCCAACCAATACTGAAATATTATTCCAAATAAAAATATTAATCATTGGCCAAGGGATCAAACTTAACCAAAGGGCAATTTTTCGTCGTTTGGTGTACAGTTCATAATTTTCAATGAGTTTGGCTTTAAACATTTTATAAAATTTTGATCTTCATTTAGTATTCAAAATATATTAGGGAAGCAATCTAAACCAAAAATAAAAATTTCACCATCAAGATTCAAATAAATTCTCACCATTCGTCAATTTACTAATTGGTCAATATTCATTCTTTAACATATCTTTGTTTTTAAACTTCGGCTCTTGAAAGAGATATTCTTGATTACACCCCCTTTTACACAGCTAAATACCCCGTATCCGGCTACACCCTATTTAAAGGGATTTCTAAATACTCAAAATATATCTTGCTTTCAAATGGATCTTGGGATAGAAGTTATTCTCTCAATGTTT
>JAEUUM010000393.1 GCA_016787375.1 Saprospiraceae bacterium | reverse complement strand
CTTTTGAATGGCAAGCTTTAATTTGTCAATTAAAGTCTCCATTTTATTCAACTTTAAGTAATGATTGATTTCCGTGAATAGAAGACCAATATCATCCGGAAATTTAAGCCTTCCGGCCTCAAGATACTGATAGGCAGCGTTGATATCTTTATCTGCATTAAGTTTATAAAGCGCATCATATATAGCTGGTTTATCGTAGTTGGCTTTATATAATTTATCGAATAATACGATCGCTTCGGAATTTTTACCGCTATTCATAGCAGATAAACCCGTAATATAAAGCTGATTGTTATACTCATCTTCTTTGTCTAGAATGCTTTTTTCTCCATTGGCTTTAAGCTTTTCATGTGTCATTAAAACTCCATTAAAAGCAGAGTAGGCATTGGAATATTTCTGTTCGTCATACATTTGAATTCCGTAGTTTATCAGATTGCCTGAGTTTTCTGCAAGACCTTTTATGGCATCTTTTATTTCCCATTTTTTCGGATTCAATGTTAATGCTTTTTCAAAAGCATCATAAGCTTCGAGGGGTGCATTTGCAAATGAGGATTTGTAATTTGGGTCCATCATTTTATTTCTGAGGTCTCTACCACATATTTCATTGTAAATTTGACCCTTCGTTATCCAAGCAGAAGCCATACCTTGAGTGGGTTCATTTGTTGTTGCAATCTCAATATTTGATTTAGCTTCGTCAAGCTTTGCTGTATTTGCAATTTGATCTAAGTTATAAGTTCCCAGTTCACGAGACGCTTTTTTTAGAGCTTTTTCAGGTTCAATCTGTGCAGACAAACCGAGTGATAGTAATAATCCAACTAAAATTAAATAATTTTTCATTTTTACAAGTTTTACTTTTATAGTAACAATTTTATGGTCTGGTTCAATGTTTAGAAAAAGTTAATTATTCTTCCTCACCTGAAGTAATATCCTCTGTCGATTCAATAACTTCAACTATTTCCGCATCCTCTTCATGTTCAACAACTGTGATATCTGAAATAGAATCATCTTCATCCAACCTGATTACCTTCACACCTTGAGTTGCTCTACCCATTACACGTAAACTTGAAGCCGCTATCCTGATAAGAATACCAGACCGATTGGTTATCATTAGATCATCTTCGTCGGCAATAACTTTTATGGCAACCAACTTTCCGGTCTTTTCTGTCACATTCAGGGTTTTCACACCTTTTCCTCCTCTGTTTGTTATACGATAATCCTCCAATGCCGATCTTTTACCATAACCATTATCTGAGACAACCAATATTGTTTGGGTAGCATCTGCAGGATCCACGCAAATTAGACCAACAACATAATCATCAGCATTGGCTAAAGTTACACCACGCACTCCGGCAGCTGAACGTCCCATAGCCCGCACTTTCGACTCAGGGAATCTGATGGCTCGTCCCGAACGCAATGCCATTAGAACCTCAGAATTTCCATTTGTAAGACGTGCGTCTAAAAGCTCATCGCCTTCATGAATGGTAATGGCGTTAATACCATTTGCTCGAGGTCGCGAGAATGCTTCGAGAATTGTTTTCTTGATTACACCTTTTTTAGTGGCAAAAACAATGTAGTGTGAATTAAAAAATTCAGTATCCTGCAAATCTTTGACTACGATGTATGCCCTTATCTTGTCGTCTTTATCAATGTTCATTAGATTTTGTACGACTCTTCCAGCTGAAGTTCTTGCGGTTTCAGGTAATTCATAAACCCTGAGCCAATAACACTTACCACGTTCTGTAAAAAAGAGGAGATAGTCATGGTTTGAAGCAACAAAAATCTGGTCAACAAAATCTTCATCCCGGGTTCGACTACCCATTGATCCACGACCGCCTCTACCTTGTGTTTTGTATTCAGTGGCTTTTGTACGCTTGATGTAGCCCAAATGAGAAATTGAAATAACCACACTTTCATCTTCAATCATATCTTCAATGCTGATATCTGCATCATCGAATGTGATTTCAGTTTTTCTTTTATCACCAAATTTTTGTCTGATATCATTGAGTTCCTCTCTGATAATGTCTTTTTGAAGCTCCTCATCAGCTAAAATTGCTTTTAATCTTTCAATGGTTTTAAGCAATTCATCGTATTCATTTTTGATTTTATCTCTCTCAAGACCTGTAAGTCTCTGCAATCTCATTTCGAGAATTGCCTTAGATTGTATTTCAGACAAATTAAACCGTGCAATCAAACCATCTTTTGCGTCATCTACCGTTTTGGAGTTCCGGATTAGGCTAATAACTTCGTCAAGGTTATCCAAAGCAATGAGTAATCCTTCAAGTATGTGGGCTCTTTCCTCAGCTTTGCGAAGCTCAAATCTTGTTCTTCTTACTATAACTTCTATTCTGAACTTGATAAACTCAGTTATAAGTGATTTTAGGTTTAAAATAACCGGACGACCTCGCACAAGAGCCACATTGTTGACCCCAAAATATGATTGAAGTGGAGTATATTTGTAAAGTTTTGACAGGATAACGTTTGCCATTGCATCACGTTTAACATCGACGACTATTCTCATTCCTGTTCTATCAGACTCATCTCTGATGTCACTTATTCCCTCAACTTTCTTTTCATTTACTAACTCAGCGATCTTCATGACCAGATTTGCTTTATTAACCTGGTACGGTATTTCAGTAATAATTATTGATTCTCTTCCGTTATCGTGATTTTCAATTTCAGCTCTTCCTCTTACAACTACCCTCCCTCTGCCAGTTTCAAATGCTTCCTTTACTCCTTTTACACCAAATATTATTCCACCTGTGGGAAAATCAGGACCTTTAATATATTCCATCAGTCCATCGATGGTAATTTCAGGATCGTCGATCGTAGCCAATATTCCATCAATGACTTCTGTAAGATTATGAGGTAGCATATTGGTCGCCATACCTACTGCAATACCGGTGGCACCGTTTACAAGAAGATTTGGAAATTTAGTTGGTAAAACGGTTGGTTCTTCAAGTGAATCATCAAAATTTAATGCAAAGTCAACGGTCTCTTTATCCAAATCGCCTAGAATTTCCTCTGAAATTCTCTGCAATCTGGCTTCGGTATAACGCATCGCTGCCGGTGAGTCACCGTCAATTGA
The DNA here is from genome assembly GCA_016787375.1 of Saprospiraceae bacterium. Classification (GTDB taxonomy): domain Bacteria; phylum Bacteroidota; class Bacteroidia; order Chitinophagales; family Saprospiraceae; genus JAEUUM01. Next base: position 1,020 of record JAEUUM010000393.1, on the reverse strand, counting down.
ACCAAAGTTACCCTGGCCTTCAATTAGTGGGTATCTTAGTGACCATTCTTGTGCCATACGAATCATCGCATCATAAACAGAACTGTCTCCGTGAGGGTGATATTTTCCTAAGACTTCTCCAACAATACGGGCAGATTTTTTATAGGGTTTGTTGTAGCTCATTCCCAATTCGCTCATCCCAAACAACACGCGTCGGTGAACTGGTTTCAAACCATCTCTCACGTCTGGCAATGCTCTGGCTACAATTACTGACATCGAGTAATCGATGTAAGCCGATTTCATTTGATCTTCAATGTTTACGGGTATAATTCTCTGATTTTCTGACATATATGTTATAAGAAATTCTTACAATTAAAATTTAAAGATGCAAAATTACGAAACATAAATGACCTTTTTGCAATTAATGACCAAAACTTAGTTGTAAAATTTGAGTTTCTTAGTATCATGACCTATTAATATCAATTTGTTAATCCATGCTTCCAATTCTAAATTTTAAGCTTTCAAAAAATAAATATTCTCTTAATTTGAATAAACTTAAAATCCAACCAAGAAGGGACAATTTGCAATTAGAAAGTCATTAAAGTCTGACACCAGCAAAAATATCCCTAACTTTGCAACCTTATCATTTAACGAATGTTCAAACCTGAAATTTTAATCTTTTGAAAAAAATCGTAAAACCATACAATGATTCAGGTTCAAAAAAAGAACAGGTTGCTGAAATGTTCAACAACATAGCTCCAACTTACGATCTGAATAACAAAATTTTATCCCTTGGCATTGACCGTATTTGGAGAAAAATTCTGGTAAATACAATTAAAAAGCATAATCCTCGTTTGATTCTTGATGTGGCAACCGGTACAGGCGATGTGGCAATTAATCTGATAAAGCACATACCCGATGCCAGAGTAGAAGGAGTTGATATTTCAGAGGGGATGCTTAGTAAGGGTCGTAAAAAGTTAGTTGACCTAAAACTTAACGACAAAATTAATTTGAATCTTGGTGACTCAGAGAATCTAAATT
>JAEUUM010000314.1 GCA_016787375.1 Saprospiraceae bacterium | reverse complement strand
CATGAGAGCGATTGTAAACTTGCTGAGCAGTTTTACTGTTTATTGTTTATATTCAATCTTTTGGTCTTGATAGTTGCTACCACGATTGAAAGAATTTCTTCACATTCTTGTTTGAGTAGTTGGATTTTTTGATTGTCAACTAGTTTGCTTTCCTCCAATACCTCCAACCAATATATAGTCTCATCAGTTTCTTCTTCAACGATCTTCAATTTGTAAACAAAATCTGCATCTGATTTCGCCCTAAAAGCAGCCCGGTAATTTGCTCCGATAGATGTTGAACTTCGAATTATTTGCTTGGTTAATACCCAAACTGATGGTTTATTAGGAAGATCGTCCATTAATTTGATAACTTCTAATCCAATCTGTTTAGCACGAAGTTTTAATACTTCCCTCAAAATTTCTCTTAACTTTTAAAAATCAACCTTGTATTTACTTGCCCGCCGTCAGGCGGGCCAAATCAAACATCAAACATCATACATCGTGCATCGTAAATCGTAAATCGTACATCCAGCATCTAACTTGAATATATTCGTTCAATAATCTCCACTACTTTCATCCCTTCCAAAGCATTGGTTGTGATCGAAGCCCGGTTATTTAAAACATCGATTACGTTATCAATGATAAAATTATGATTTTGTGCTGATCCTTTATAGGTTCCGTAATCATTACCCGGATTAGTAGGTGCAAGCTCAGGCATAATATAATCTTTAACATGACAATACTCGACTTTGTCCATGTATTGACCACCGATTTTCACTGATCCGTTTTCAGCTATTATGGTCATGCTGCTTTCAAGATTTTTATCCCAAACAGAGGTGGAATAATTTAGGGATCCCATGCCACCTTTCACAAAATCGAAAGTCACAAAACCACTGTCTTCAAAATCTGTCAGGTCTTTGTGGTTATTATCTGCAAATTTGGTCTGTATGTTGGCTATATCTCCAAATAACCAGTACATTATGTCAATGAAATGCGAAAACTGAGTAAACAAGGTTCCGCCATCCAGTTCTCTTGTACCATGCCAGTTACCGGGTTTATAATATCGTTCGTCGCGATTCCAATAGCAGTTAAGTTGAACCATATAAATGTTGCCAAGTTTGCCACTTTCAACCAGATTTTTAATCCAGATCGAAGGAGGCGAATATCTATTCTGCATGACACAGAAAACCTGCTTGTGCACATGCAATGCATTAAATACAATTTTCTCTGCATCAGCCTTGGTCAGACTCATTGGTTTTTCAATTACTACATGCTTCTTAAGCTCCAATGCCATAAGTGCCTGTTCGGAGTGTAAGCCATTTGGTGTACAAATGCTGATAACGTCGGTTTCGATTCCGGATGAGACAAAATCAGCAAGACTCTTAAATATCGGAACATTGTATTGTTCAATATTTAACTCTTTCGGATCGATTGGGTCAATCAGGGCAACAATTTCTGCTTCAGGGTGTCTGTGCACCATTTCTGCGTGTCTTTTGCCGATGTGGCCGAGGCCAATTATTGTGAATTTAATTTTCAAAGATGTTCAATTGGTCAATTGGTCAGTTAGTCAATTAGGATCATGAAGCTTTATTTTTGACATAGCTGATAAATGAATTTATCATTTTTGCAAGGATTATTGCTTCATTTTTCAGCTAATTAAAGTCGATTTTTGAGATCCAGTTTCTTTTATGAAAAATTGTAAGCATACTAACGGTTTCATAGAGTGATCCTCTGGAGTAATATAAAAACTGGAGTAACTCCTTATTTGAATTTCTTCCTTTCCCTTCTGCAATATTGAGCGATATAGAGCTTGAAGAAGCTTCAATTTGACTAATAAGACGACAGTGTTTCGTATCTGAATTTAAGTTTTCAATCAATGTTATGATTCTATCACAATAATCAATTGATTTTTTCCAAATTTCAAGCTGCTCAAAATCAAATAACTCCTCTTTCAAGACTGTTGATTCTTAAAAGCTACCAACTGACTACCCACCAGCCGACTAATTGACAAAAATGGCTTCGCCGTCCATAAGTAACATCGTACAAACGGCAAAATATTGAGAATCAAACTTTTTTCGCTGTGTTTGGCATTTAAAAACCGCTCACAAGCTATATGGTAATAAAGCACAATGTCAATTACAATTGCATTAAAACTGATAAGTTATCAGTTTTATGCAATTTTGAGTTTTTGGGTGCGTTGAATGAATCTTGCGTCAATATCTATTAATAAACCAACCCCAACTGACTGCAATTCTATCAACACTTTATTTTTTCCTTTTCTTTCAACCAGCTTAGCTTTTAATCCTGTTAATTGTCCACCAATGATTTCAATTTCAGCTCCTTCAGCTATTTCTTCATCGTTTAGCTCAATGTCATGAAACTCTCCGATTACTTTTTTAATAAAGAGTATTTCTTGTTCAGGAATATGTAGTAGTTGATCGCCAAATTTTACAAATCCGAAAACGAACTGGGTATCCAAAACAGCTACGTAGTCTTTGCGACTGATTTTTACGAACAAGTAATTATTAATCAGAGGTTTCTCTACTAAGGCAATTCTGCGACCGTACCTTCTGGTATATTTTTGTATTGGAAGATAGGTCTCAATTGATTTCAATGTCAGAAAATGCAAGACCTTTTTTTCACATTTCAATTGCGTTCGAATGGCGAACCACTGCTTTTCAGTATCCGATATTTGATGACTTAATGATTTGAATTGAACTGGCTGCATGACGTTTCGTTTACTTTTCAAAAAAACTACAATCGCCAGTAGCTGAAAGAGTCCGGTTCAAAAGAGTAGATACCTTTTATATCCATGAGTATCGCGTCTTTTTTCGTGATATTATTAAAATACTTTGCGTCCAAAACCCGGTATTCACTATGACCAACGGTTACAACCACCGCATCATAATCACTGCTTATATTTTCTGTCATGGCCAATTTATATTCATGTGCCACTTCATTGTGAGAAGCATGCGGATCGACCACATGCACCAAAATTGAGAACTGCATAAGCTCATGTACAAGATCCACTACTTTCGAATTTCTGATATCTGACACATTTTCTTTGAAGGTAATGCCCATCATCAAAACCTTACATTGACCCGGATTTTTCCCTTTTCCGATAAGCATTTGAACGAGTTTTTTGGCTATCCAGGCCGGCATTCCATCATTGATGCGCCTGCCCGACGCAATTACCTGAGGTTCAACAGAAAGTTCTCGTGCCTTGTGTAACAAATAGTAGGGATCAACACCAATACAGTGCCCACCGACCAAACCGGGATATAATTTGATAAAATTCCATTTTGTGCCTGCTGCTTTTATTACCTCAGCAGTGTCGATACCCAATTTATCAAAAATGATGGATAATTCGTTCATTAATGAAATATTGAGATCACGTTGAGTATTTTCAATAACTTTGGCTGCTTCAGCCACTTTAATGGATGGCGCCCGATATACCCCTGCTGTAATTATGTGCCCGTAAACTTTGGCTATTTCATCCAAAGCCTCTTGATCTGACCCTGAAACAATTTTTAGAATGGTGGTGAGTGTCTTTTCTTTATCACCGGGTACAATTCGTTCAGGTGAATATCCAAGTTTAAAGTCCGTTCCAAGCTTCAAACCACTTTCAGCAACTAAAATTGGCAAACAATCTTCCTCAGTACAAGAAGGATAAACCGTACTTTCGTAAACCACATAATCACCCTTTTTTAGGGCCTTCCCTACACTGGCAGATGCTTTTTTTAGAGGAGTGAGATTTGGAACCTTGTGCTCATCAATATCAGTAGGAACCGAAACAATATGAAAGTTGGCTTCTTTTAAATCTTCAGGATCAGAGGTAAATTTGATATCTACACCTTGAAATGCTTCGGGACCCAATTCATTTGAAGGATCAATGCCTTTTTTCATCAGATCTACTCTGGCGGTGTTGATGTCCAACCCTATCACTGAAAAATGTTTGGCGAACTCAAGGGCGATTGGTAAACCAACATAACCAAGTCCGATAACTGAAATTTTTTTCTTTTTACTCAATAATTCTTCAAACACGCTTACAGTTTTTAGTAAAGTATCTTGACTAATGATTATTGGTTTAGTCACCTTTAAATTTAACCACAAAATTACGAAAAAAATTCCGCTTAAAGACCAATTGGTAACCTAATCTACGATTCTGAATATTATTTTTTTTGTTTTACCGAATTTATTCTAATTTCACTTAGCTAAAATATTCGAATGCTTTCAAAATTACTGATTTTTATTTGCGCTTTTATTGCCCTTGGAGTTTTGTACGCATCTTGGACTTACGGCAGTGAATATTCTACCTGGTTGATTCCGACAGTGGTTGTTGGGTCAGTTGTTATTGTTCTTGCCCCACAGATTGATTGGTGGTGGTTGATGAGGAATCCACCCAAAACTGACTTGCAAATCATTAAAATGCTGGAACTAAAAATGCCGTTGTTTCGGGAATCCAGTCCTCCCATTAAAAAATTTCTATTACATCGAATAGAATTAT
>JAEUUM010000286.1 GCA_016787375.1 Saprospiraceae bacterium | reverse complement strand
GTAATTCTTTGTGAGGCATGATCTCAATTTCAGCAATAAATTTCATAAAACTGGCTGTTTTTTCTTCAATAAAAATTGAATGATGGAAAGTAAAATATAGTATATGACAGATAAAGAAAGTGCTGCTTTACCAAAAAAAATGATAAGTAAAATAATCCCTAAAACAAGTAAAATTCTATACTCATTGCCTTGAATGGACAATTTCTTCACCTTAAAACTAAACATAGGCAGTGGCACCACCATCATTAAAGACATGAAAACAGAAATAATCACCCACCCATACGGATTATCAATCAGGTTGATTAACTCTGCATGACCTTCAACCAACCACAATAATCCACAAAAGAAAAAAGTATTGGTAGGTGTGTTAAGTCCTATGAATCCGTGAGATTGTCTGGTATCGATATTGAATTTCCCCAATCTGATGGCACTGAATAAGGTTAAAATAAAACCCGACATGGCCGCCCAATTCAATTCATTAATTGGGGAATAACTGTAACCCATTGATCTGGATATCAATATATATGAAATGATACCGGGAACAAACCCGAAACTAACGACATCTGCAAGAGAATCGAGTTGTTTCCCCAGTTCACCTGAAACGCTCAATGCTCTTGCAGCCATACCATCAAAAAAATCTGCAATACCGCTGATAAAAATAAAAATAATGGCTTGGTTCCAATTTCCGGTAATGAGGCAAATGACTGCAGCACATCCAAAAAAAAGATTAGAGAGCGTAAGTATATGGGGAATCGCTTTTAACATTGGCACAAAGATAAACTTATATGGTGTTTTGCTGAAAAAATTATCCGGAAGAAATTTAAACCAAGGAAATAAACACTCATACATCTGGTTTACCAGGCAGAAAACACTTTTTGAGCACTTCAATCTGCATCTTTAACCAAGCTTTAACACAACTCAAACTTCAATATTAAGGCTTTGATGAATAAAATGGTATATTTTTGTGGCCTTAACCGCTAAAAAATCATATTAAAATGATAATCAAATATCTTACTCTTCTATTGGTTTGTTGTTCGACATTGGTAATTGCTCAAAATTCAAATGTCGCTACGCTAAAATACGACGTCATCAGACAACTTAACATGGAAATGAGGTCTCAGAGCCAGTCAAATGACGGCGAAGCCCCAATGCCTCAGGTAATATCTGAGGAGCGTGTAATTTATTTTAAAGATACTCTTGCATGTTATCAGAGGGCTGCAGGTGGTGCAAGAATGTTTAAACAGCTTGGTGGATCAGGATTCAAGCTGCCATTTGATGAAATTACTTTCATAGATATGAAGAATTCTCGTGAGGTAACTTCTTTAACCCTCCTGAGAGATTCACTAAACGAAATGTATTATTCCATCGAACCTCTTGTAAGAACGAATGATTGGAAAGACACCGATAAAACAAAAAAAATTCTCGGTTACAATTGCACCAAAGCCAAGGTTATTACTCTAAATGGTGATTTTGATGTCTGGTACGCCAAAGACAGCGAGTTTAATTTCTCACCTGTACCCGGACTTCTTCCTGCAAAGGGATTGGTTCTTAAAATTGATGGAACAGAATTGTCTTACTCTGCTACTAGTTTAGAAAAGAAATTGGAAAACCCGGCACAATTCGAAAAAATCTACAAAGGCTCTCAAATACCTAAGGAGGAACTTCAGCAAAAAAGGAGACATGCAGTGGGTAAATTGCGTCCAGCAAGACAATAATTCAAACAATAATTTAATTTCAACGTTTCCACCTGCATGAAAAACATTATTCTAATTCCCACTTTTTTATTTATTTCATTCAACATTTTTGCACAGAACCAAAAATTTACTTTGGTGAAAGATGCTCAAACAAACGAAGCATTGCCATTGGTATTGGGAGGTTTACTGAATACAACAGACAGCTCGGTTATCAAAGCAATTCAAGCAGATGAAAATGGCAAAATCATACATAGCGGTACAGAGAAAACAGATGTAATCATTCAACTCAGGTATCTGGGTTATGATACATATACATTCCGTTTGAATAAAGGTGAATTATGGCCGGATACCATACAGATGTTCAAATCCGGCATAACACTTAAAGGTGTTCAAATCAGTGGTGAAAAAGTACCGATGGCTGTTAAAAACGATACCGTTGAATTCAATGCTGGGGCTTTCAAGGTCAGACCAAACGACATGGCAGAGGATTTGATCAAAAAACTTCCAGGTATGCAGGTTGAGAAGGATGGTACGGTTAAAACCCAGGGTGAGCAGGTAACCAAAATAACTGTTGACGGGAAACCTTTTTTTGGAAACGACCCATTGCTTGCTACTAAAAACATTCCCGCAGATGCCATCGATAAAGTTCAGGTTTTTGAACGAAAGTCTGATCAGGCGACTTTCTCCGGGTTTGACGACGGCAACACTGAGCGCTCAATTAATTTTACGCTAAAACCTGATAAACGAAAAGCAAAATTCGGAAGAATAGAAGCCGGAGCCGGAACAGAAGATAGATATGAATCATCCGGTACTTTTTTTGATTTTAATGGCGGAAAGCAATTGTCTGTTATGGGAATGAGCAACAATGCCAACAAATCAGGTTTTACATCAGATGATGCTATGTCTTTTAGCAATGCGAGTGGCGGTGGCAATGGAGGTCCAGGAGGTCCCGGTGGTATGGGAGGTGGCATGCGTGGTGGTCAGGGTGGAGACAATATTTTTAGTTTGTTGGGTGCCAATACCATTGGTATCAATAGGAATTCAACTGGTGGAATAAATTTTAGGGATACTTGGGGGAAAACTGAATTTACGGGGAGTTACTTTCTCTCTAACACCAAAAGTGAAAACTCAAGTGATACCTATCGGGAAACTTTTCTTGAAAGCGGATCTTTGTTTTCAAGTGGCAATTCTTCAAGTCTGTCAACCAATAATTCTCACAGGATAAATTTATCTTTTGACTACAAAATTGACGAATTTAATTCCCTGAAGTTCGAACCTTCCATCAATTACAGTGATAATATTTCTGAAAGTTCATCTTTGAATTTGTTAAAAAACAGTTCGGATGTACAATTAAATAAAGTAAATGCCCTCGTAAATTCAGACACCAAAAACTGGAGGTTACAAGGTCAACTATTATATCGGCACAAGTTTCTGCAAGAAGGAAGGACCCTGTCGCTGAGTGTCAATCCGCGTTATAGCGACAATCAGACCAACAAAAATAACTTTTCACAAACCAGCATTTTTCAGGCTTCCGGAACTCAAAATGATAGTTTAAATCAGGAGGTAATAAATGATCAAATTGGTAAGGGTTTGGGAGCAAACGTCAGTTACACAGAACCATTAGGTAAGATTTTTAGTCTTGAAATGTCTTACAATTATAACTATGATCTGAATTCAAGAAACAGGGAAACTTTTGCTTTCGACCCAACGGACAACAAATATGACCTTTTTGATGCCTTGTTGAGTAATAATTTTGACAACACCTACGAAACCCATAGACCTCAAGTGAGTCTGCAGGTTAAAAAACTTAAGTATGTACTTACGTTTTCAGGAGCTGTTCAAAGAGCATTTTTAAAAAGTGAAAGCATCAGTGAAAACTTGCCATTCAGCAAAAGTTTCACTAATTTCCTTCCCGGTATCAATGCAAGATTTACATTGTCTAAAAACAGATCAGTCAATGTGAACTACAGGACATCAACCAGACAGCCGGCTATTGATGATATTCAACCGGTACCGGATTTGTCTGATCCTTTACGAATCAAAATAGGTAATCCAAACCTTGGACAGGAATATAATCACTCTCTTAGAGTCAACTATCGTCTTTTTGACATGGCCAACAATACCTTTATTAGTTTTGGATTACGCGGAGAATACAATTTTGACAAAATTGTCAGCAACGTTAGCATTGATCAATTTGGAGTCGAAACTACAAGCAAGGAAAATCGCGATGGTGTATATTCGGGTTCCTTTTTTGCAAATTACGGAAGACCTTATCGTAAAATCAACTTAAATGTTAGTTCATTTACCAACTACAGGCGTGATATTTCGCTTATAAACAGTGAAGACAACAAAGGAGATGTTTGGTCAACTTCCGGCCGTCTTTCATGCGGATACAATATAACCGAAACTTGGGATGTAAACATAGGAGGTTCGGTTAATTACAATGAAGCAAAATATTCTTTGCAGTCAAATTTAAACAATACCTACACAGATTTGACCTCTGAATTTTCCTCAACTGCGGATCTCCCTTTTAAATTTAGGTTGGCTACAGACTTAAATTTTACTCAAAGACAAGGACTAAGTGGAGGATTTTCACAAAGTTTCACCATCTGGAATGCCTCAATTACCCGATCTTTTCTTGCGAATAATTCCTTTGAAATAAGTCTCTATGCATTTGATTTATTAAAGCAAAATGTAGCCATAAATCGAAATACCACCTCATTTTATATTGAAGATTCAAAAGCCCTTACCCTTTCAAACTATTATATGCTTACTGCAAGATATTTCTTAAACAAACAAAAGCCAACAATGGGTAAGACCGGACAAAGATTTTTCAAAATGATGCATTGACAGGTTTTTAAAATAATATTTTAATAAAGGCAGTATTTAAGAATAAAATACTGCCTTTATTTTTTATTTTCATTTTTCTTTCCTTTAATTTCATAAGCTAAAATAGAATTTTGTTATTTTCCCACCTCGAAGCTAATTTTAAATGACTAGATTGGTTTTTGTCATGGCTTAGGAAAATAATTTTTAACCAAAAGGAATCTAATGAAAATTCTCGAAATCAATGCAATGAAGGGGCCAAATTATTGGTCTGTCCGAAGACACAAGCTAATTGTAATGCGTCTGGATCTCGAAGAACTTGAAGAGAAACCCACCAATCACATACCCGGATTTCTTGAAAGAATGAAGGAATTGATTCCCAGTCTCTATGAACACAGGTGTTCGGAAGGTCACCCGGGAGGATTTTTCCACAGAGTAGAGGAAGGTACTTGGATGGGTCATGTTATTGAACACATTGCACTTGAAATACAGACATTGGCCGGCATGGAAGTTGGATTTGGCAGAACCAGAGAAACCGGAACACCAGGTCACTATCATGTGGTTTTTGCATATCTCGAAGAAGAAGTAGGACGATACGCAGCCAGGGCTTCGGTAAGAATTGCCCAAGCATTAGTTGAAGGGGCAGTGTATGACCTTGAACCTGACATCATGGAGATGAGACAACTGAGAGAACGTAACAGGTTGGGGCCCAGTACCGATTCAATTGTCCAGGAAGCCATTTCAAGAGGTATTCCGTGGATTCGATTAAATAAGTATTCTCTTTGTCAGCTGGGTTATGGAGCCAATCAAAAAAGAATTCAGGCTACTGTTACAAGTCAAACAAGCAGCATTGCCGTAGAAATAGCTTGTGACAAAGAAGATACCAAGACTTTGCTTGAAGCAGCGGAAGTCCCTGTGCCAAGAGGTGAAATAATTAAAACCGAAGCCGGACTGAGAGATGCGGTAAGTTATGTAAAGTATCCTTTGGTTATAAAACCCATCAATGGTAATCATGGCAGAGGCATCACAGTAAACATCAACACCTGGGATGAAGCCTTATTTGCATTTGAGGCAGCAAAAAAAGTAAGCTCTTCGGTAATTGTTGAAAAATACATCACCGGTGATGATTACCGTTTACTTGTTATTGACAATAAACTGGTAGCTGCAGCGAGACGTACACCTGCAAGGGTAATTGGAGATGGCAAAAATAACATCAAACAATTAGTAGATATTGTGAATTCCGACCCAAGAAGGGGATATGGTCATGAAAAGGTTTTAACTCAGATTGATTTTAACGACCTGACAATGAACATCATTCAATCAAAAGGCTACAATCTTGATACAGTTTTAAAAGAGGGTGAAATCTTAAATCTGAAAGATACCGGTAACTTAAGCACAGGCGGAACCGCAGCGGATGTGTTGGATGCGGTACATCCATATAATGTATTTATGGCAGAACGGATAGCCCGTTTGATTGGACTGGATATTTGTGGAATAGATGTAATGACAACGGACATATCGCAGCCTCTGACAGATACAGGTGGTGCAGTTTTAGAAGTTAATGCCGCACCCGGATTTAGAATGCACCTTGCTCCAACAGAAGGATTACCGCGGAATGTAGCAGCAAATGTTGTTGATATGTTGTTTCCGCCGGGTTCCACAGCTAGAATACCAATTGTTGCAGTAACAGGCACAAACGGGAAAACAACCACTACAAGACTAATTGCTCACATGGTAAAAATGATGGGTTATCATGTTGGATTTACCACAACTGATGGTGTGTATATTCAAAATCATTTGATGATGTCTGGTGATTGCACAGGACCAACGAGTGCTGAGTTTGTGTTGAAAGACCCAACGGTTAATTTTGCGGTACTTGAATGTGCCAGGGGTGGGATATTGCGTTCGGGTTTGGGATTTCATACTTGTGATATGGCTGTTGTAACCAATGTAGCTGCAGATCATTTAGGGCTTAAAGGAATAAACACAGTTGAGCAAATGGCCAGGGTTAAAGGCGTTGTCGTCGAAAGCGTAAAACCGGATGGTTATTCAATATTGAATGCAGATGACGATAATGTTTACAAAATGCGGGAAAATGTGCAGAGTAAAGTTGCACTTTTTTCCATGGATGAAAATAACCCAAGAATTAAAGAACACGCCAAAAATGGAGGACTTTCAGCCATATATGAAAATGGGTATATAACGATTTGTAAAGGTGAATGGAAAATTAGGGTAGCAAAAGCAGTAAATATTCCACTTACTTACGGAGGCAGAGCAGGGTTCATGATTCAAAATATATTACCAGCGGTTCTAATTGGTTTCTTGAATAATTTTAAAATCGACGATATTAGTGTTGCTTTGGAGTCATTCATCCCATCACCATCTACCACACCGGGCAGACTAAATTGGTTTAGCTTCAAGAATTTTGATGTGGTACTTGATTATGCTCATAACCCAGCCGGATTGAGAGCTTTGCACCATTTTATTGATAAAATCGACAGCAAACCAAAAGTAGGAATAATTGCAGGTATTGGTGATAGGAGGGATGAAGACAACATGGAGATTGGAAAGATATGTGCAGAAATTTTTGATGAACTGATTATCAGACAGGATAAGCACTTACGGGGTAAACAAGATCATGAAATTATTGATTTGCTGATTAAGGGGATTCACCAGCATGACCCGAAAAAACCTGTAAAGATCATTCCAAAAGAGTCGGAAGCCATCAGTTATGCTATTGAACATGCCTCACCGGGCACCCTAATTGTAATTTGCAGCGATGTTGTAACAGAAGCCTTACAACTCGTACAGCAATACAAAGAAGAAGAAGCAAATAAACTCTATGATTACAAAAATGTCGAAATTCCAAACATCGAAGATATTGGCCATTAGATAATTTTATAAAAGTTAGGTATTTTGTAGGGTTATTCAACGATAACCGAACGAGTTTGGCAACCAAGTTCACGAGGGAGTGTTGTTTTTAATTACGAATTGTAGTTAAAAATACCCTTTTGTTATTTTTTAAGCTTCTGTTAAACATATTTCAAGAATAGAGAGCTAAACAAGTTG
>JAEUUM010000277.1 GCA_016787375.1 Saprospiraceae bacterium | reverse complement strand
CCTTTATGCTTTCTGTAAATCTTTTTGTGTATTCATTTCCTGTTTTAGAAGAAGTTTCGTCAACATTACATACATATAGGATTGGTTTGTCGGTAAGCAGCATCATGTCGCGAAAAATACTTTGGTCTTGATCATCTCGTTCAAATGATCTTGCCGGCTTTCCGGATTCAAGATGTTTGGTTAGATTTTCAAGAAGCTCAACAATTCGCAGATCGTCTTTGCTGCCACCTTTTGCCTGTTTTCTTTGTTTGTCAAGTCTTTTTTCAACGCCATCCAAGTCTTTGAAAATTAACTCTAAATCAATAATTTCCTTATCACGAACAGGGTCGACACTTCCATCAACATGTATCACGTTGTCATTTGCAAAACATCTTACCACATGGATTATTGCATCCACTTCTCTGATGTTGGCTAAAAATTGATTTCCTAATCCTTCACCTTTGCTGGCACCTTTTATCAATCCGGCAATATCCAAGATTTCTATGTTGGTTGGAAGTATTCTTTGAGGATTGATAAGCTTAGCCAATTCATCCAGTCTTCTGTCAGGCACAACAATTACTCCTAAATTTGGCTCCTTTGTTGCAAACGGATAATTTGCTGCAAGTGCTTTGGCTGATGTAAGCGCATTAAATAAAGTTGATTTTCCAACGTTGGGCAATCCGACGATTCCACATTTTAATCCCATAATTTGATTTTTAAAACGCCGCAAAGTTAGATTTATTAAATTTGCAAAACAATAAATATTTTAAAATTGAATTATTTAGCCCATTTGGCGCTATCCGGCGATGATGCAGAAATTATTACGGGCAATCTTATGGGTGATTTTTTGACCCGTAAACAGTTGGCTGACAAGCCTGTTAATTTTCAGGTTGGATATAATTTACATATTTATATTGACCAATATACCGATACACATCGAGATGTAGACGAAGTTATCAATTTATTTAAAAATAACCACGGCAAATATGCAAGCGTTATTTCTGATATAGTATTTGATTATTTTTTAGCAATTAATTGGAGCGAATTTTATTCGACGGATTTTGATTCCTTTGAGCTTGATATGTATAACAAATTAGGTGAACAAACTCATTTATTACCTGAAAAAATCAGACATCATATACTCAGGATGATTCAAGGACAGTTCATTAAAAGCTATACTTCACTTTATGGTCTTCAATTTGTTTTGGAGAGAATGGACAAAAGGGCAAGCTTTCCTGCAAAATTTGTAGAGGCAATTAATATTGTAAAAAACGAAGAGAAATTTATAAATGAAAAGTTCCTAAGCTTTTATAAAAACCTAAAGGAAGAAACCAACACAAAACTGCTTAGCCTTCAAAATGGAATGATATTGTAAATCCCTGTGATAGTATCTTCTCCAATATGCTTGATTCTTGGAGCTTTTTATCAAAAATTAAGATGTTACTGATACCTCTTGTGAATTTAATTTCAGGTGAAAAAATGAAATAAGGGAAAAACATTTGAATTCCTCCACCAAATTCAACAGAAAAATCTGAAGGTGAAACTTTAAGTAATTCTGCTTTTTGTCTTGATCTTGAATCACTTGCCACATCTACTGAATATTTTACGCCACCTAAAACAAATACCCTAATATCTTTGTATGGATGTGATGTGTACCGAAGATGAATTGGAATTTCAAAGAAAACCGACTCAATCTTTTGAGTGTAAGGCGGTCTTTTGTTCTTTGGTACTTCGTATACTATGTTTCGTTCAGCAAATGATAGGGTAGGTAGCAATCTTAAATCAAAATAATCATTGATTTTGTAGTTGGTTACAATACCTAAGTTAAATCCGGGTCCTTTTATCGATTCGGCAAGTCGAATGCTGTCGTTTGCAATAAAGCTTTTTGACTTGAATAATCTATAGTCAGAGGCATTATAACCCAATGTAATACCA
This sequence comes from Saprospiraceae bacterium, assembly GCA_016787375.1. Taxonomy (GTDB): domain Bacteria; phylum Bacteroidota; class Bacteroidia; order Chitinophagales; family Saprospiraceae; genus JAEUUM01. The sequence continues at coordinate 306 of JAEUUM010000277.1, read as the reverse complement.
AAATAATAAGGTTTATTTTTGAACTCAAGATAATTTTGGTTGCTACCAAATTTTTGACCAATAGCAGTGTTGCTAATAAGTAAAGATAGTACTATTTGAATGCAGTATATAAACTGCAGATTCCAAAGCTTAATTTTCTGCATTTCGATTTTTGATATCCAGTTGATTCTAAAATTTTTACAAAGTTTTCGCCTTCAGGAAATACTTGAACGCTTTCATATAAATACGTATACGCACTATTATCCTTAGATGTTATGCGGCCAATTCCAGGAAGTATTTTTTTGAAATAAAAATTATACAAACTTG
>JAEUUM010000289.1 GCA_016787375.1 Saprospiraceae bacterium | reverse complement strand
TTTTTTTTCATTTGATCAGATTTTAGACTTTATCGGGTTTAAAGATAAAATTAAATTTGTCCAAATTAAAATATTATTAAAAAAATATTTCAAATCGGCAAATCCCTCATTATCCAATTGAATGACACCTTAAAACTCTTTTTCGTTGCTTTAAATTTAAAAATAATTGCTACCCTTTTCAACGAAATACATTTGAATAGTTCCGGTTGTCTCTCTTAGGGTACTTTGTACAGAGCTTTGGAACTTTGAATTCGTGTAATCGTTCCTGAACGAGCTTTTATATTTCCTTGCGTCTTGCCCGGGCAACTCTTCTCTGATTCAATCATTTCATTTCATTTTTGGCTTTGATTTTTGACATGGCATACTCACTCAAGGCAGTAATGGTTAAACTCGGATTAACTCCAAGATTCCCTTGAATAATGCTGCCATCTAAAATGTACATATTATCATAACCAATCACTTTAAAATTCTCATCGATAACGCCTTCATGTTGGGTAGCTCCCATAGGGCTGCCGCCGATTATGTGCGCTGTAGTAGACATGTTAAATGCTACTTCGGTAACTGCATTCATTGGTATACCTCCGACTTTTTTCGCATATCGGTTCATTACTTCCTGACCAATGCCTATATAAACCGGAACTTTGGTGTCACCATCATCTTTAATGCTAAGTGAGTTTCCGAAAATTGTTCGTCGCAGTTTTATTTTCAAAGCATTGTCTACTGTTTGCATTACGAGTAAAATTATGCTTCTGCTGCCAAATTCGAAGTCCAACAGGGTGCGAATCGTATTTATAGGATGGGAAATCATGTTGCTTAACCACTTAAAAAACCTAAAAACAGGGTGTTGACCATCGGCTGCTATGGTAGCAAATTTACCCATTACTCCGGATCCGTTCGAATATTTTACGACTTCAATGTTGGTATGTTCATCAGGGTGAAATGTAGATGAAATGGCTACACCATGATTGAGTTTTTCATTTGCAAGCCCAATGCCACACAATGATTCTGAATTGGTTCTAACTGAATTTCCCAATACATCCGACAAATCCGGTAAAGTTTTGTGAATAAATTTTTGAGACAAAAGGAGTTTCATCGTTCCAAGCACCCCCGCAGAAAATACCACACCTTTGCTTTTGAAGGTCTTGGTTTTCTTTGAAATTAATGAAGTACTTGAAGTGGTGTGAATTACATATCCATCAGTTGTTTTTTCGATTTTTTCGACAAATCTTTCAGGCAAGATCTCAGCACCATATTTTTTTGCAAAATAAAGATAATTTTTATCTAAAGTATTTTTTGCCCCATATCTGCATCCCACCATACAACCTGCGCAATTGGTACATCCTGTTCGGAGAGGTCCTTGCCCTCCAAAATACGGATCAACGGGTTTATTGGTATCGCCAAAATAAACTCCAACATCAACAGCTTTAAAACTATCTTCCCTGCCCATCTCTGAGGCAATTTCTTTCAAAATCATATCTTCTTTATGCAGTACGGGGACAGTGGTTGTTCCGAGCATCTTTTTAGCCAATTCATAATACGGTATCAATACTTTTTTCCAATCATTGAATTTTGACCATGAAGGATTTTCAAAAAATGAATCTTCCGGTATCAAATGGGTATTTGCAAACACCAAACTACCGCCTCCGACACCTGTACCAGACAGAATAAAAACTTTTCTAAAAAAACTAAGCTGCTGAATACCAAACCATTTTATGAGTGGGAACCAAAAAAATTTGTGAAGAGACCAATTGGTTTTCGGAAAATCAGAATTCTTCCACTCTTTACCTTTTTCAATTACCAGAACCGAATATACTTTTTCTGCCAAACGCATGGCACTCACACTTCCTCCGAATCCCGAACCTATTATGATATAGTCGTATGTTTTTTCCATAATGCTAAGTTATGGTTTAAAATCAAATCAAAATCAATAAAAAAAGACAATTTCGGTCTGATTTTGAAAATATATCTTTAGCTGCAGGATAGATTATCCAAGCAAAATTTTCAAATAGTAAATCAGTAAGACAAATTGATCTTCAATTTAATTTCAAGAAATAAAAAACGTTGCAATTATTTATAAAGAACCCTATTTAATTGTTTTAAATCATAACTTCAATCTCTACCAGACCTGTAGCTCCATCATCATTGTCACAAACTCCTACAAGTTTTATGCTATTTTTTGATGATTTAACAAGGGCTATAGATTCTAATTTTTGTTTAAAGGAATGATCATTTAATTCTATTGGAATGTGAATATATTGACCAAAAGCGAGTTCTTCTTTTA
>JAEUUM010000247.1 GCA_016787375.1 Saprospiraceae bacterium | reverse complement strand
CTGATTCGAAACAGAGTGCTAAAAGAATTTTAACCCTTTGTTTCATTCCCGATGAAAAATCTTTGATATATCTGTTCTTATATGCAATACCCGAAATCTCAGCCAACTCATCAAGTGAAAGTAGATAACATTTGCGGAAACCACTGTAAAATTTAAGTAATTCCGGCAATGTAAATTCTTCTATTAGTTCAATATATGGAGCTGCATAGCTAAATTTTGAAAAAACCAATTCCTCGTCGAGAAGCTGATCCGCATCATTTTTAAAAATTCTGATACCTTTTGAGGGCGAAGTTTGGCCTGAAATAATCTTCAGAAGAGTTGACTTTCCGGATCCATTTGGACCGGAAATGCCAAGTTTGTCTCCTTTATTTATCACCAATGAAAGCTCACGAAAAATAATATCGTGCTTGTATTTTTTTAATATCTTTTCCAGTATTATTTGCATTACCGCCCTTGATTACTTACTTCCGGTTCTCAAGCCTTTCATAAGTCCTCTTTCAGAATTATTAATGAATTCTAAGATCTTATTCTTGATAGGAGATTCAGGGAATTGCTCAGCTACATTTTGAACACTTTGAGAAATATTGCTACCTTTTACAAAAATAACTCTGTAGATATCGGCTATTAGTTGTTGTTGTTCAGACGTAAATCCTCTTCTACCAAGACCTACTGTATTAACACCGGCGTAAGAAAGCGGATCTCTTGAAGCCTTTACAAATGGTGGCACATCTTTTCCAACCAATGATCCACCACCAATCATAGAGTGTTCGCCTATTTTAACAAACTGGTGCACAGCTGTAAGACCACCGAGTACAGCAAAATCGCCAATTTCAATATGGCCGGCAAGTGTTACGTTGTTGGCCAAAATGACGTTATCGTGAATGATGCAATCATGGGCTACATGCACATAAGCCATGAGGAGACAATTTTTACCGATGGCAGTTCGATAACCTGCCTTAGTTCCTCTGTTAAGTGTGCAATATTCTCTTATTATGGTATTATCTCCAATTTCAAGAATGGTATCTTCACCCTCGAATTTCAGGTCCTGAGGTATTGAGCCAACTATTGCACCTTGAAATATTTTACAATTATTACCCATTCTGGTGCCATCCAAAATACTGGCAAAAGGACCAATCCAACAATCATCGCCAATTACCACATCACCGCTGATTATTGCAAAAGGCGATATGGTGACATTCTTTCCAATTTTGGCCTTTGGGTCTACTATACTTAATTTGTGTACATCCATCAATTACTTCTTCTTACGATTTGAGCAACTAGTTCCGCTTCTGAGACGACTTTATTACCGACATAAGCGGTACCTTGCATCCTAACAATTCCTCTTCTTATTGGTTCCAAAAGTTCCATTTTCAAGAGCAAAGTATCTCCAGGCATTACCTTACCTTTAAATTTGCAGTTATCAATTTTCAAAAAATAAGTATCCCAATTCCCTTTGTCTTCTTGTGTTGCCAAAGCTAAAATCCCTCCCGTTTGAGCAAGCGCCTCAATCTGAAGAACACCAGGCATCACAGGGTTTCCCGGAAAATGTCCGGCAAAGAAACTTTCATTCATCGTGATATTCTTCAACCCTACAACCTGCGTATCGGAAAGTGTGAGAATTTTGTCTACTAAAAGGAATGGATATCTATGGGGCAATAACTCACTTATTTGATTTATGTTGTAATATGGCTCTACGTTTGGATCATAAACCGGGATACTTTGGAGCTTGCGTTGCTCTGCAAGGGCTTTTTTCAAAATTCTGGCAAATTGTACATTGCTGGTGTGACCCGGCTTAGTGGCTACAATTTTACCTTTAATTGGTTTTCCTATCAAGGCAAGGTCACCAATTACATCAAGAAGTTTATGTCTGGCAGGTTCATTGCTGAATTGCAGAGAAGTAGTGTTTAAAACACCTTCTTTTTCAACCTTCACGCCAGGTTTGCCTAATTTTTGAGCAAGTCTGTCCAGATCTTCTTGTTGCATGATCCTGTCAACAATAACAATTGCATTATCAAGATCACCGCCTTTTATTAAACCATGTGCAAGCAATTGCTCAAGTTCATGAAGGAAAACAAAGGTTCTGCATGTACCAATTTCCGTTTCATAATTTTCAACGCCTTTGAGTGAAGCATATTGTTGACCCAGCACCGGTGAATTAAAGTCAATCATGGTTGTGACTTCAAACTCTTCTGATGGAAAAGCCAAAAGTTCAGATCCGGTAACTTCATCACGATATGATATGGGTTTTTCGATAACGAAAAATTCTTTATTAGCAGTTTGTTCCTGAATTCCTGCACGGTGCAGCGCTTGCATAATATACTTTGCACTCCCATCCATGATTGGTGCTTCCGGTCCATCTATTTCAATCATCACATTATCTATGCCCAAACCTGTCAGGGCGGATAAAGTGTGCTCAACCGTGCTTATCTGAACATCGCGGATTTGCAGAGTTGTTCCTCGGTTAGTTGTAACAACAAATTGGACGTCAGCCGGAATAATCGGTGCATCGGGTAAATCAGTCCGAAGAAATCGGTAACCTGAATTTTCAGGTGCCGGCTTAAAAGTCATGGTCACATTACGACCGGTGTGAAGTCCAATTCCAGAAACTGAAACTACATCCCTAATGGTTTTTTGGAGCATTGGCAATGTTTTGTGCAAAGATAATAGAAAACCACTAAGTAAAATACATTCATTATACAATATAAATTACCCATTCATTGACTAAATATTCCTGATAAGTATTATATCTTGCTTAAACACAATTTTTTAAGTGATAACTACGTATTAACGTTGGAATATAACTTAAAGTGAATGAAAGCAATGCTTAATTTTTTTATGGCCTTTAAATCAATCTTATTCTCAATCTCTCGAACCGGGCATACACATGTCCCATTTAAGTCATTCAGTAATTCCAATAACAATATTGGTTATGGTTATTTTGCTTCTTCAAATGAGTACATATAAATTCAGGCACTCTAAGCAATTAAAAATTATATTTTAACAATAAACTTTAAAATTTCAATTCATGAAAAACTTATTTTTTGTAGCATTAATTGTAATGGGATTCACAAGCATCAAAGCCCAGGATAAATACTTCACCAAAGACGCATCTATCAATTTTGACGCAACTGCCAAATCCTCACCCGAGACAATTGCAGGCAAATCAACTACCGGATCAAGTGTAATTGATGGTGCAACTGGAAACATGGAATTTGCTGTCCTTATCAA
>JAEUUM010000242.1 GCA_016787375.1 Saprospiraceae bacterium | reverse complement strand
GTTTTGATGATCAAGTTCAATCTTTAGACAAGTATTTCAAAATATTTCCACTTTCAAACTGTACTGGTTTTGATGGAGCTTGCACGCATTCCAGCATGATGATCGGTTGTCTGCAACCTAATCCTTCAGATTTTGAAAATTGAACAAACCGATAAGATTTATGAGATTCTTTTACAATCCATGTTGAATTGGATATTCGAAAACACAACAATAAAAATATTTGATTAATAGTAAACAAACCACACATTTATGAACTGCAACTAGTAGAAAGTTTAAAAAGCTTATATTTGGAAGAAAATGCGGTATTTCAAATGGTAAAACTTTCAAAATTACAGTTTGTCCTTCTGGTTGGATTCTTGTTTATTTTTAGAATACTTTATGGTTTGTCTTCCGAGTTTTGGTTTGAAGATGAACTCCAGATATATCTCATTGGATTAAAAGCTTTTACTACGCATTCATGGCCTTATTATGGTCCTGATATAGTTTATACAAACACCCAAATTCCAGGTGCATTGCAAGGACTTTTGGTCGCAGGTGGTTTGTTTTTATTTCCTTTTCCGGAGGTACCAACTCTTTTGCTTAACATTTTGTCATTTGCTGCTCTTGCATTCTTTGGATGGTACACTTCAAAACGGATAAAAAATATTCCCTCGTGGCTTGTTTGGGTTTGGGTAATGACCTTAACCTGGACCATGCATTACAGCACTAGAGTAGTTAATCCTTCTTATGTTTTGGTTTTTTCACTTCCATTTTTTGTGTGCCTTTTAGAACTATTACCAATTTTTGAAAGAACAATTTTGCCCAGGAAATTATGCTATTTCGTAATTGGCTTTTGTCCTTTTATGATTATGCAACTTCACATGTCGTATGTATTGTTGTTTCCGTTTATTGGATTGGTTTTTTTGCTTTTTATTTTGAAACCCTTCCGTTTAAAAGAACTTTTAATAAATGGCTTAGTTTGGTTACTTGGCGCTATTGCAGGTTTGCTTACTTTGATTCCTACCTGGTTGCACCCCGATGAAAGTATGCCGGGTGTCGGATCAAATGTTATCTTTAACATTGACAATTATAAAAATATAATAATTGTTCTGACACGTTATCTTTCTTTTGCTTCTTACGAAATTCCATACATTATTGGTGTAAATACACAGACAAGGATAGACATTCTGAAGTCAAATATTTGGATGGCACCATTTGCTTTGTTTTTACTGGTTTTTGGTTTTTTTCTGGTTGTAGTTTTCATTTATTCATTTTTTAAACATAAAACCGATACAACTTTCAACAAAGTCAAGTATTTAACATTTTTGGGTTATGTTTTGGTTTTTTTGAGTTTCTTCTTTTCAATAAAAGGACCATCTTCTCATACTTTTTATATTTTATTGCCACTACCGGTTTTTTACTCCTTTTATTGTTACGATTGGCTTTGGTCAAAATTCAAGTGGTGGAAATATCTGATGTATGCAGCTGTTGTTAGTTGTTTATTCTTTTATCCAGGTCTGGGAGCATACAACTTATCCCACAAATCGCTTTATGTGGATCGGCAAAAAGTAGTCAAGGCGATTGAACAGAAAGATTACAGGATACTGGGTAATAGAAGAGCAGATAAATGGGGTTACGGTTATTAATTATTTTGGGTGCTTTTTTAAATCACCGACTTTCATTTTTATAGCCACGTGCCCTGTATATTTCAAAATTTCTGACTTTTTTACCTCCTCTAAATTGCCCAATTATTGTTGGCGGTTCTATTGAGTCGAACATGCTGCCATAAAAATTTTGCACGTTCAGAGAATAATTAAAATTAGATGGAGCGATTATATATGCATCATCACCATTTTTAATTTTTGGTCGAACTTGATTCAGCCAATAGAAGTGGTGGATATCTTTTAAATTTCCTATGCCAACCATATTTAGTTTATTAGGCCTTGCAATATAAAAATTCAAATGGCCACCCGGAAACCATTTGTTGCAAATTAAGAAGCTATTATTTTTCATCTTACCCTCTTTTAGGTCAAGTTGATAAAGTTTTTCAAAATCCTGATTAAACTTTTTCCAACCGAATAATTCAAGTGTTAAGTCATCTTCTCCTAATTTCTTATCTTCAGTTACACCCAAAGTACCGGGATAGTAATTAATGCCCAAAGCAGCAATTGTAGCAATTGACACCACAAATAAATTTGAAAACATCAATACGCGCTTATATTTTGCGAAATTAATATTTGATAAAACTGAAGCAGCTATTAAACTCAATATCATGTAGCCCGGGCCACTCCAATGGGGCAATGTTGACCTGAAACACGAAATAAATAAAAGTATACCTATCATCGGTAAACTTAAACAAAATAGCAAGTTCGTTGATGGGAAGAAAAATTTAACTCTATTTCGAAAAGCGATAACCAATCCAACAACAATTAGAATGTAATTAATTGGATTGTTGTAGAGCATTCCACCAACCAATTCAGTTATAAAACTATCGAAATTAAATCCACTGTTTACCGTAACTCTTTCGCCTTGAAATTTATAGGTAATGAAATCATTTTGTGCATTCCAAAAATATATGGGTGATATAATACCAAGGGTTATGAAGCCGGCTAAGTACAAATACATATTTTTTAGCATTATTCTGTTAAAAAACAGAATGTATAACCCCAAGCCTCCCCATAAAAATATTGCATGCACCTTGCCCATCACCGCCAGACCAATGGTGAAGCCAAGAATAATCAAATATAAATTTACCGTTTTGACAGCGGTTTCGGAGTCTATTATCTTCAGCATGAGCCAGGCACTTAATGTCCAAAAAAACAGCATAGGAGCATCCGGCATTATAAACAAACCAGCGATTACTGATGAGTAGGGAGATGCAGTGAATAACAAAGCAGCCAGATAGCCCGATTTCTCATTGCTTATTTTTTTACCCATCATAAAAACCAGCCATGTATTCAATGCCGCTAAAATAATTGGGCCTAAGCGCACAAAAACTTCAGAAGTGAATAAGAAATTGAGCGTTGTTAGTTTTATTAAAATTCCTACCAAAGGTGGATGGTCAAAATAATTCCATTGGATTTTTTCAGCATAAGTGATGTAATATACTTCATCATTTCCAAGTTCAATGGTACCAGCCAAAACTAACCTGACCAATGTTGAGATGAGAATTAAAAAAAATAAATGTGTTTTTAATGTCATAAGCCTTACCTGAATGTATAATGGCTATTGGCTGCAAAATTCCATATGAACAAAAGTCCGGTCACTAAAATTTTGCTGAAGTAAAAATCTAAATTCGTTCGTTTCTGAACCAAAACCAAAAGAATTGAGTTGAGCACCAAACCTACAATTGAAATAAATAAAAAAGTGGTATACTGCCTGAGTATTGCGTGGTCATGATTGTTAAAAGTGAAGGTTTTATTTAAAATGTAATTGCCACTTGCAGCAAAACAAAATCCCAAAGCATTGGCATAATATTGGTTCCATTTAAGCTTTTCTTTACAAAGCCAGGTTATGCTGAAATCTATTAAAATTCCAAAAGAACCAACCAAGCCAAATTTAAAGAATCTGATGAAATCCATGTAGCATTTAGTTTTTTTGATTTGATGCCGGTATGTTGCATTCTGTTAAAACAAACAACTTGAAAGAGGATTCTGATGTGTTAACACAGACATTTTATTGAAAGCAACCTAGCATAAATCGCCACAAATATAAAACTTAATTTTGCTTCAGTCCAAAATGAATTTTAGTAAGGAATTTCTGACCAATTGTTTATAATATGCCCTATGGTTGCGTAGTCATCGAATATGCAAATTTAAATGGGCAAAATCTTTGAAAATCAAGTTGACTTATTAAATGTTCAAAACTACTTTGATGACCTGGCCAACTTCAATGTTTGCCTCTTTTCTTATTTTTACTTTTAATGGGAGCAAGTAGGTATTTAATTTTTTGTCAAACCAAATTGATGTTTCCCAGGAGCTATTGCCAATTTTCGCATTCACTTTGAGTCTGCCCCAAGCCTCCTCCTGCCATCCAAGGTTTTCCCTTATCTCTTTAGCGATTTCTTCAGGTAGGGAAATGAAATGCCACCCCCCATCTGATTCGTATTTCCAAATCTTAGCTGAAAAATTATATTTAATCCCGGCTAACATCAGATAAATATACAATTAATTGGCGTCATACTCCGAATTGTCTTAAGTGGTGGTCTAAATGTTTGTACATCCCGATTCCCCATTCTTTTGTTGTTATTTTTCCAAAAAATGGGTGTGGGTGATTCGTACAATTTCCCTCTCCTCCATGCTGGAATTGGTGCAACTTTTCAATCAACTGTTTTTTCTCGAAGTCAAAGTCACGTTTGTCTTTAAAAATAAACCTCTTGTCTGTTGGACTATTTTTCGAAAATGGCCTTTCATTTGAATACATAGGTCTGAATATCCTGCCAAATATCTTACCAATTAAAACCCTGGGTGGAAACGTATTGCCTAAAGCTAAATCCATGGCTACAGAACAATGGGCCAACATTTGTGAAACGTCCATTTTACCCCATTTACGTTCTGTTTGAGATGTTAAATTCTCAATACGTTTGATAATTTCATCAGTTGAAGTTTTTTCAAAAAGTGATTTCATTACATTTATGAAGTTTAAAAAAGCAGTTAAAATGTACACGCAAACAACTCAAAAATAAGAAATAAGAGCTTAATTGCTTGAATCAGTAAATTTATTTAAAGAAAAATTGTACGTTATTTATTAAAAGTCAACCCTGAATCTAAGGTTAAGCCTCCTGCTTGTGAGGCGGTTTGGTATGGCATATTGCGTGTTGAAAACAGTTTTGATCCAAGTATTTGAAGCCGTATTTAAAACATTTAGCAAGTTGAAAACTTCAAGACTTACCCAACTATTTTCACTAAATCTCAATATGTTGTGTGGCTTTCTTTCTCTCCATTTTTTGTCCCATAATAATAGGCTGAAACCAATGTCCACCCTGTGATATGGATTGAAACGATAAGTGTTTCTATATATTTGGTTGTTGTCTTTTATTCCAAAAGGTAGACCGGAACCAACAGCTAAATTCATATGTACCTTAAAGTTTTCTCTTCGAGGCAGATAATCCTGAAAAAAAACATTTATGTTGAAAAACTGGTCAGTCGGTCGCGGAACGTCTGCTACGTCTGTACCTTCAGCCTGCCCAACCTCTCTGACCTTATGCTGCACACCATTTAAACTTTCTCTGGCTCTCAGAATTGAAAGATTTACCCACGATTCAGCATTGGGTACAAATTCACCATTTAACCTCAGATCGATACCAGTAACATAACCTTCAGCATTATTTTCACCTGCGTATCTCAATCTAACATTGTCAACTTCGTATGATACAACGTCCCACAATTTCTTGTAGTACATTTCAGCTATCAAGGTAAAAGGCTTTTCGGAAATATTTGTCCAGTTTAGCTGTCTTGAAA
>JAEUUM010000232.1 GCA_016787375.1 Saprospiraceae bacterium | reverse complement strand
TTTTTGATGGGCAAAGTAAACCTATTCTGGTTTCGCAGAGATCTCAGGTTAAATGATAATGCAGGTTTGTATCATGCACTCAAAAGTGGAAATCCTGTTTTACCGGTTTTTATCTTTGACACAAATATATTGGATAAAATTTCGGACAGAACAGATGCCAGGGTAAGCTATATACACAATTGCATTCAGCAGATCCATAGCGAATTACAAAAATATTCTACCACAATTTTGATTAGAATTGGTGATCCTGTCAAGGAAATGTCAAAACTAGTAGAAGAATTCCCAGTAGAAACCATTTACACAAATCATGATTTTGAATCATATGCAATAATTCGTGATGCGAATGTTGGGCGAATGGTTTCTCAGAAAGGTATAGGTTTTAAAACTTTTAAAGATCATGTTATCTTCGAAAAAAGCGAGGTTGTCAAGGATGATGGAACGCCATACACCGTATTTACACCATATTCAAAAAAATGGAAAGCTAAGCTTTTAAATAAACAATCTGAGAATGAGGAACAATCATCTTTTTATTTTAAGTCTTACCCAACGGAAAAATATTTTCATAATTTTTTAAAAATTTCTCCTTACGCATTTCCTTCCTTGGATCAAATAGGTTTTCAACCAAGCAAAGTTGTTATTCCAAGCATCGATGTTCCGACTTCTTTGATTAAAAATTACAATGAACAGAGAGACTTTCCGGGCATTAACGGGACCAGTAAATTAGGTATTCACTTTAGGTTTGGAAAGATTAGTATCAGAGAAAAAGCAAGAAAAGCTTTTATTTTGAATGAAACTTACTTGAATGAATTAATTTGGAGGGATTTTTATTCCCAAATTTTATTTCACTTTCCTTATGTTGAAAATGGTCCTTTTAGAAAGGAATACAGCCAAATCAAATGGTTAAACAATACAGAAGATTTTGAAAAGTGGTGTAACGGAAGAACAGGCTATCCGATTGTAGATGCTGGAATGGCGGAATTAAACCAAACCGGGTTTATGCATAACAGGGTTAGAATGATCGTAGCTTCTTTTTTAACGAAACACCTCCTGATCGATTGGAGGTGGGGTGAACATTACTTTGCAGAAAAATTATTGGATTTTGATCTTGCAAGCAATAATGGTGGTTGGCAATGGGCAGCAGGGTGTGGAACTGACGCAGCTCCCTATTTCAGGATATTTAACCCTGCCTCACAGACCGAAAAATTTGACAAGAATTTAGTTTATATTAGAAAATGGGTTCCCGATTTTGATTCATCCAGTTATCCAAAACCCATAGTTGATCATGCTTTTGCAAGGCAGAGATGTTTAGAGACCTACAAAAAAGCTTTGTCAAAATAGAAAGAGATGAACTTGTACAAGTCATCTCTTTCTATAATATTTAGCACGGATTGCTTTAATCCTGTTTTACTATAATGTATGTCAACGGTCTTTTGTTATCAATTTTAATATTAACAAAATATGTTCCGGCAATAAAATCTTTGATATCAATATCAAATTGCTTAAATCCAGCCTCTAATTCCATTGTTTGAATAATTTTTCCTGTAACATCTGAGATTAATAGACTAGCTTTCTTCAAGTTCGTTTCAAGTGGCTCTATTGTGATGTGATCAAATGCAGGGTTTGGATAAACCACAACTTTTCTGTTTTCAATATCTGTTAAAACAACACTTCTGCTTTCTGTCAAATTGTGTTGACCATTGGCATCAAATGATTTTATTCTGTAGTAATTTATTCCAATTTCAGGTTTTGGATCAACGGCTTTAAATAAACCATCTTTATCAGGATAGCCAGATATTGAATTTATGGTTCTGAAATTAATATTATCTTGTGATCGTTGAATCTCAAATAATTTGTCACCCGGATTTTTTACCATCCAGATCAAATCAACCATTCTATCGGCATTCATTACAGCATCAAAATAATTGATATCTGCTAGATTTGTGCAATTAACCACACTAATTACAGCATAATCTTTTGAAGTACAACCTTTATAAGTTACAGCAAGTTCGACCGTTTTTATTCCGGCAAATGTCCATTTTACATTAACTGTAGGTGTTGTAGCCGTAATTGGTGATGCTCCTGGACCAAGAGTCCATGCATATGTAACCCCTGCACCATAATCTACAGAGTTGAGTGTAACCAATTCGTTTTTACATATGATAGCAGGTGCATTCATTATGTCAGCTAATTTGCCATCGACTACAGTTTTTGTAACCATATTCGATTCGCCTGTAAAGCTTATACAATCTTCTCTTCTGCTACATCTTATAAAATAAGTAGTTTCATAAAGTGGACCAGGTTGGTATGAAGGTGAATTTGAATTAGGAATCATCATCCAATCAGGACTATTCGGGCTAAAAACTGGATTTGTAGTTGATTTCATCCAGACATAAACCAGATTTCCTTTTCCTCCTGAAGGTAGGACCACACTTTCAATCAATGAAGGCGTAGCACCGATTGAACATAAAGTCTCATCACAACATATCACCCCACCGTTTGTGACGTTTTCGCAGTAAACATATACTCCCGCATCGATGGTGAGATTATCCGGATCACCAGGATTTACCATTATTATATCTGTTTTGCCGGTTCCCGGGTTTACATTACTGTCTTTGGCATCATTTCCACCTTGATATTTTGGAGAATATGCGTAAACATCTTTATCTATGAAAAACATGACTACGTATTTGCCTTTAGGTACATCCGGGAAATAGTAATAGCCTTTTTTACCTGCGTTTGATTTTGTGTAATCGGTATCAGAGATGATGTCATCACCTGTCCCAAGAATACCATCAGGTCCCAATTCAATTAAATGAACCACAATTCCATTTATACCCATTTCACTATCATCCTGAATACCATCCTTATCCTCATCAATCCATACATAGTCACCGATATTAATTGTACATTTTATGTTTGATGGTTTAACAGTAGCAGATTTTATTTCTGAACAAAGTTTACTGTCCGTAACCGTTACTGTATATGTACCTGGTGCAAGATTTGTAATACTGGAAGTTGTGGAACCACCAGCATTGTTCCATTTATATGTATAGGGAGGTGTGCCTCCCTGTAGGTTAATAACGGAGATTTTGCCATCATTTTGACCCAAACAAGTTTGGTCTGTGACTAAGAGATCAAAAGTTATTTGCAGTGGTGATAAAATACATATTGTTTCAATTATAACACAACCACCGGCGTCTGTGACAGTGACAGTGTAATTAAATTTA
>JAEUUM010000186.1 GCA_016787375.1 Saprospiraceae bacterium | reverse complement strand
CTTATCCGGAAACATCATGCCTTATTCTGAATTATACAACACATTATATAGATTTATTGGAGAATTGGAATGGTTTACAGCCCCGATGAGTCCGTTAAATATTAATTCAGACACTTCTGAGAATTCTCACACCATTGCTGATCTTCACTGTTTGGCTTTATGCGTATAATTAGCGGAATTTTTAAAGGTCGTAAATTTTATCCTCCGGCAGATAAATGGCCAACAAGACCAACAACAGATTACGCAAAAGAAGGCCTTTTCAATATCCTCCAAAACAGATTGGAATTCAGTGAAACTAAATTTCTGGACTTATTCGGTGGTACCGGAAACCATAGCTATGAATTTATTTCCAGAGGATGCACAAATGTTACATACGTTGATAAGCACGGTCCCTGTATAGCGTTTGTTAAAAAATTGTCTAAAGAACTCGAAATTGAGGACAAAATCACAATTGTAAAAGAGGATGTTTCAAAATTTATTAAAACTACAAGTTTGTCATTTGATTATATATTTGCAGGTCCACCATACCCATTGCCTTGGCTAGACACAATACCCAATTTGATATTTTCAACACAGATATTAAAATCAGATGGTTTATTTGTTTTAGAGCACAATCCTGAACATAATTTCACAAATCATCCTAACTTTGCATCAAGTAGAAATTACGGGACTACAATATTTAGCTTCTTTGAACATAAATAATTTTCTTTTGAAATTCACATACATACTAATATTTGTTTTTATTTCTTTCAATGTCAAAGCTCAATCCAAGAGTGAGTGCTTGGGTGATTGGTCTGGAGTATTAACCCAAGGAACTGGCGGATATAAATCCAGTTACAAGGTAAGACTCACGCTTAATCAATCCAAAAATGACTTGACAGGATTTTTTTATGTGGATGAGAAGGGACTCACTTCAAAAATGCAAGTAAAAGGCGAATGGTTATCTGCAACAAAACTCAAAATACAAGATGTAAAAATTTTGGAGCATCAAGAGCCAGATAATGTTGATTGGTGCTTTAAGACATATTTATTGGAGTTTCGAAATTCAAAAGGGAAAATAAGCCTGGAAGGCACCTGGAGTGGCAAAAGTAAAAAGGATGAATGTATTCCAGGGAAAGTTTTGCTAAAACGCCCCTCACCTCGAGCTTAAATATAACAAACCCTACTACCTAAATTTATTCACAATATGAATTTGTTATTTAACATACAATCATCCATTAGTAATTTTTTGATAAAAGAATATCCGGATAAAGCCTTTGGTATAGGCGATGTATTGATTTCTGCAAACAAAACACAAAACAAAGGAGATTACACAGTTCTGCTCTTTCCGATTGCGAAAAAAGCAGGGATTAGTCCGTTACAATTAGGTGAGAGAATAATTTCATATTTACAAATTGAGTTCAATACTCTTACATTTGAGATCGTTAGCGGTTTCCTTAATATAGAAATGCCAGTGTCCTATTGGCATGATTGTCTTAAGCACTTGATGATTTTAGACCTCAAGAATTTATTTGCAAAGAAAGATAAAACAGTTTTGGTTGAATATTCTTCTCCAAATACCAATAAACCTCTTCATCTTGGCCACATTCGCAATATACTTTTAGGATGGAGTTTGTCAAATATTCTTGATCGTTTAGGCTATAAAGTCATAAAAACGCAAGTAGTAAATGATCGTGGGATTGCAATTTGCAAAAGTATGTTGGCCTGGCAAAAGTTTGGCAATGAATCCACCCCTGAATCTGCCGGAATCAAAGGAGATCACTTTGTAGGTGATTATTATGTTTTATTTGAAAGGAAGTTTAAAGAAGAATATCAGGAGTTTCAGACCTCAGAAATGGGTCAACAAATTTATCGC
>JAEUUM010000163.1 GCA_016787375.1 Saprospiraceae bacterium | reverse complement strand
TTTATAGCCTTTGTTGTAGATTTCTACTTGGTAAACTCCTTTAGCTAATGCCTCTGCTTGATCCCAATTCAAACATATCTGGGTGGCAGTTTTGCTATATTCAATGTCTTTTACAGAAGTATAACGGATTTTTTCCTTAGTATCCGTAGTTGTCAAAGTACCACTACCCATATCTTCACGAGCAAGTGTTTCACCCGTTGGACTGATCATTCTGATGAAAAAACTTTCAGTACCTCCATCTGTGATATCGTTGGCAGCAGCATCGAAGCATACACGCAATCTATCAATGTTTTTAGCATATCGCTTTTTGTGTTCTTTATTTTTGCTGTCAATTTTGAAACCTGTGATTTCAACCTTGCTTACAGCTATAACAGATGCTCTTGTTACCTTTGAACTTAGTTTTTCATTTTGAGATGTAAGGTTTTCCTTATCGCTCACCAACGCAGCTTTAGCCGCAGTCAGGTTTTGTGTTGTAGATTTTTCTGCTTCAAGATCAGCGGTCAATTGTGTTTTGTCAGCTGAAAGTTGCTCATTTTTCATTTTGAGTTCTTCAAGTTGAGCCATGAACTGATCTCTTTGAGTAGTTAACTGAGCAATCTGCTCTTTTGCTTTGGCTAAGTCGCCTTTATTTTTTAACAAGCCTGATATTTGATTCTTTTGGGCTTGAAGATCTAGTTTTTGCTTGTCAATCATTTTATTCATTTCCTCATTGTCACCTCTCATTTCTTCAAGCTTACTAAGAGATTCGTTGTACTGAGTTTCGAGTTCAAGTTTAAGCTTGCTGGTCTCATCAAGTTGTGTTGTCAACTGGGTATTTGCTGAAGTTAATTTTGACTTGTTATAAAGCAAATAAGCGTTAACACCTAACAGGCAAATGATCGCGGCAATAGCTATGCCCAGTATTTTATTTCGATTGTCGTTTGGATTGCTCATAATTTTTAAATTTTTGATTTTACAAAAGTAAGTATATTCGCATTGTATAACGCAAATCTAACATATTTAAGTATAATTTAATATCTAATATCTGACAATATTACCAAAATGCTACAAAATATCGATCTGGGCAAAATTCTTTTTCTTGATATAGAGACTGTTAGCGAAAAATCTAATTTCGAAGATTTAAGTGATAATTTTAAAACTTTGTGGGCTTTAAAAAGTCGGCAATTCGTAAAAGATCACGATGATCTTGATTCTGTTAAGAGAAGTTATAACGAAAAAGCGGGTATTTTTTCAGAATTCGCCAAAATTGTATGCATTTCTGTAGGATATTTACGAAATGAGGGAAACCAAACGATTTTTAGGTTAAAGTCTTTTTATGGTGATGATGAGGTCGAAATCTTAAACGATTTTTCGAGGCTTTTAAATAAAAATTACAACAATCCTTTGAGTGCCTTTCTTTGCGGACACAACATAAAAGAGTTTGATGTTCCATTTTTGTGCAGAAGGATGATTATCAATGGTCTTGAAATTCCTGACATATTGCAAGTGTCTGGGAAAAAACCCTGGGAGATAAAGCATTTTGTAGACACCCTTGAGCTGTGGAAGTTTGGAGACATAAAAAATTATACCAGCCTTAACTTACTGGCAGCCGTATTAAATGTTCCTTCCCCAAAAGATGATATTGACGGAAGTCAGGTAGGAAAGGTGTACTGGGAAGACCGTGATTTAAGCCGTATCGCAGTGTATTGTCAAAAAGATGTCCAGACCTGCATGCAGGTTTTGCTTCGATTGCAAGGACTACCAATATTAACAGAAGATCAAATAGAAACACCAGCATGAAACATTTAATCGCACCTTCGCTACTCTCAGCAGATTTCAGACACTTGGCAAAAGATATGGATATGATCAACAAAAGTGAAGCTGATTGGTTTCATGTTGATGTTATGGATGGCAGTTTTGTGCCAAACATCAGTTTTGGCATGTTTATCATTGAATTTATGAAGTCTGTTGCCCAAAAACCGCTCGATGTACACCTTATGATTGTGCAGCCCGAAAAATACCTAGAGGCTTTTAGAAAAGCCGGAGCGGACATATTGACCGTTCATTATGAAGCTTGCACGCATTTACATCGAACCATTCAACAAATTAAACAAACCTGTGCAAAAGCAGGTGTTGCCATAAACCCTCACACACCCGTAGATGTACTTCAAGATGTGATTACCGATCTGGACATGGTGCTTGTTATGTCGGTAAATCCGGGATTTGGAGGGCAATCATTTATCGAAAATACTTACAACAAAATAAAAAAAACCAAAAGTCTCATACTTTCAACAGGCTCCAATGCCATCATTGAGGTAGATGGTGGAGTTGGGTTGAATAATATCGAAAAACTTGTTGAATGTGGTGCAGATGTATTGGTTGCCGGTAATGCCGTATTTAAATCAGAAAACCCACAAGACACCATTCTACAGTTAAAAACTTTGAATAAGAAAACATATCAGGTGTAGAGCCCGTTAAAAGCAGGGTTCTTAAACAGCCAGTATGCAATTAATAATCAGACTTTTTTTAGGTTTTTTTTTAGTGTTTCTAAATGGTGCAGTTTTTTCGCAATATAAAACCATCGTCAGCGGCCGAGTAACGGATATTGAGTCAAACCAAGGAATAGAATTTGCCAATATCAGGGTTGATGGCACCACCAAAGGGGTAGAATCCGATGTTGACGGAAAGTACGAAATTGTGCTAAACACCAATGAAAAGGTTAAATTGATTTTTTCAAGAGTAGGCTACAAGCCCATTGAACATACAATACCATCCTTCTCACAAGGACAATTAAGACTCAATCTGTCAATGGTTCCCAATGATTCAAAACTTGAATTTATCATTACAGAAGAAAAAATTATTTCAGGAGGAATGGTAAAACAAAATGTAGAAGAGTTGAAACTGTTGCCAAGCGCCAGTGGTAATC
>JAEUUM010000142.1 GCA_016787375.1 Saprospiraceae bacterium | reverse complement strand
ACGATAATAAGTTCCGGGAGATTTAACGTAATCGTTGCCAATCAGCAATGAGTCACCAAAGCAAATAAGCGTATCTATGAATTGTTTGTAGCGGGCGAGTTGGTAAATGACCACGCTGTCACATCCGTCTTTTGCGGTGAGATTGACGTAGGTGGGGCCATCGGTCTCTTCACAAAAAACACCTCCATTACCCAATGAATCCATTATGGAGATACAATCATCAGCACATTTTTGAAAGATAACACCCAAATTGGTCTCAATTTTGGGCTTTTCTGAGATGGTTAAATTGAAAATTGTATCACAGGGGGATGTCTGGGAAGGAACTATCACGGTGTGTTTGCCAACAGGGTAGGTACCTCCCTTGAACTCAAAGGCTTCATTAAAACATATTGTTTCTTCGATATCAATTGGCGGTATGGCTTCGCTGATGACGATTTCAGTACATTTTTTAAGAGGTAAACTATCAACTGGAATGCAAGCATTGGAAACATCCAAGCACACATTGAAGGTACCGGGCTGGTCAAACTTGAGGTTGATAGAATTTCCGTTTTTTTCAGGTGTGAAGGTAATGACATCATTTATTGTCCAAACATAATCTGTTGCCCCTTTTACGGGTTTTGTATTTATTGTAAGCATATCTCCGGCACATGCTTTGGCAGGGGCTTGAATAGAATCTATTTCGTCAATTTTTGATATATTTCCTCCTGCCAATAGATCAATCGTGATGTCACACACAGAACCATTACACCCATCAATTATGAACCAGTATACTTCACCTGGTACATAGGTGTTAGCGTTTAGGTTAATGATTTCGGTAGTGCATTGACCCTGACAAACAATAGGAGTAGGGTTGCCACAATCTCCACTAAAAATTCCACCTTGTATACCCTGAAATCCGTCCAAGTTGGTACAATTTGCAGGAATGATATTAAAACTGTAGTTAGTTGTTGCAGCAATAAAGCCAAACCAAATTGTGTTGTTTGGTACTCCACCATTGCTACAGATTGGGTTTGGCCCTGTAGGATTCGGAAAATCAGGTAATGTTGTGCAGTAACCATCTAAATCTGATATGGTGCATAATATGGGAGCGTTTTCACAATCAAGACTGGCAGGTGGAGTGTTACAAACCTGTGAAAAAATTCGAGTAGACATAAATGTCAAAAATGACAGTAAAATAACTTTCTGTATCATAACTTTTGAATTTATATCTGTTTTTGTAAATAAATATCAAGTTGTAATGCTAACCCAAAATTAATGTAATTTAAGTTGAGTCAGAACAGTTTTTAGAACAATGCTTCAAATTAGCATTAAAGCCTAATTGATGTTATTGGTTCGTTGAAGAATTATGATTCAAATATTTTATATTTTTAGAATTAAATATTGAAAAGTGTAGGATTTATTGTTTAAGCTTAATTAATATTCTGAATCCATAAATGTAAGATTTGGACAAAGATTTATTTTTTTAATATAAAATTTTAGTCCATTTAATCATTAACGACCATGATCCGGGGTGCAGCCATTTTAAAATTCACTAAAAAAACGCATCGGGCT
>JAEUUM010000105.1 GCA_016787375.1 Saprospiraceae bacterium | reverse complement strand
TATATGATTCGGTAAAAATTAACAAACCACAATCACTAAGGCTTAATGACAGCGTTTATATATTCACAAGTAGCGATGCAGTCAGAACAAGTTTTTTGTTGGCAAAGAATAACTCAAAATTTTACCAAAATTCTCTGGATACGATTAAATTTCTTGAATTATTAGAAAATAATAGAGGACAAGATTCTTTACTTGCTTCCCTGAAGAAAAGAATTGTAAGCCAAGAAAAAATTAAAAAGGAACGATTGAAGCAAATAATAATGCCTCCATATAGTTTTGAAGAAATACGTCTAAATAGCTCATATGCTAAGTTTAAGTCTTCTGAAATTCCATGTTTCTACACATGTGCCGGTATTTCAAATACCTCGAACAATGTGTTTGGTGCTATGATTTTAATAAATTATATCTTAGGAGAAGAAACACAATTGAAAAATGAAACAGAATCGCTTCACTATTTCATGCCAATAGTAAAAATAGGAGAGAAGTCAACAGGAAAATTTGGAAAATAGTGCTTTAAAATTTTTTAAAGCAAGTATTAGTAAGATATTAAAGAGTACCCGGAGTGGGACTTGAACCCACACGACCATCACTGGTCACAGGATTTTAAGTCCTGCGTGTCTACCGATTTCACCATCCGGGCAAGTTACTTTTGATATCATATCCTTCGATATGACATATGCATTCAAAAGCTCTGCAAAAGTAATGGGATAAATCAAATAAAAAAAGTCTTGGCGATTAAATATTTGAAAATCCTAAAAAAAGAAAGCCCTCAAATTGAAGGCTTTCTTTGTTGAGCGGAAAACGAGACTCGAACTCGCGACCCCAACCTTGGCAAGGTTGTGCTCTACCAACTGAGCTACTTCCGCAATTGCGAGCGCAAATATAAGGCTACCTTTTAGAATAATTCAAATTTTTTTCTATTTTTTTTTCGGGTGCCTCAAATTTTTTATCATTTTATAGGTTTGCTGTTGGCTGTTTACAAAGCTTTTACCATTTTTTACCATTACGCTATCTGTTACGCCATCAAGTTTTCTGGCCTTTGTATTATCACTTAATTGAATATCGATAATATCAGAGACGAATTTTTTAAGTTCTGGATTATAAATTGGAAAAGCAGTTTCAATTCGATAACTCAAATTACGGACCATCCAGTCAGCAGATGACAAGTAAATAAGGTTTTTGCCACCTGCATGAAACATAAATATCCTGGAATGCTCCAAATATCTGTCAACTATGCTGATTACTTTAATATTGCTACTTATTCCCTCTATTCCGGGTATCAAACAGTTTATTCCTCGTATAATTAATGTGATTTCTACACCTGCCTGATCGGCCTCGTATAGCTTTTCAATCATTTGACTATCTTCAAGACTATTCATCTTGAGAATGATTTTTGCTTTGTTGCCGAGTTTTGCTTGTTTAATTTCAAAATCAATTAAGTTGATCAGAGTGGATCTCAGGTTGAATTGTCCTACCAATAAGTTTTCAAACATTACGTCCTGTACCTCTGAGTTGCTTAAAT
>JAEUUM010000035.1 GCA_016787375.1 Saprospiraceae bacterium | reverse complement strand
CTGTGGTAAATTTGTATTTTAGTTGCAATGGCATCTCCACATAATTAATTTTTGTTATTGCTTTTACCCCAACCGGAATAGGCACATCTAAAACATTAAATTCAAATCCCTCATGAGCTTGGAATCCTCTTTGCACAAAATTTATTTCGGGCTGAAACGACAGTTGTTCAGTAATCCTGTATTGAATATTTATACCCGCCATGGGTGTGGTAATAATATTTGCATCTGGTAATAATGATTCTGTGATTCCGGAGAGTTTTGCGTCAGCAAAATTGACTCCTGTCTTAAATCCAATGGAGATTTGTGCCTTGGCGAATAATCCTCCCATCAAACAAACTGCAAGAAAAAACATTTTAGCTTTCATAATACAATATTTTATTTGCAGTTATGACGCTGATGCAAAAGCAGTTATAGTTAAGGTTCTATTAAGCTTTGTTAGTAATACCTTAATTAATTTTAAGTATCGGTAAATTTAGTTAATTATCATAAAAACCGGTGTTGCTTCTGGATTATTTTACCCAATCAGTTTCACTACATAGACAACGAAGCTCGCAAGCCCTAAAAGAGCTAAAATGGTGGTAAATAAACCCAATAAGTATATTCCGCCTACCAGCCAGTTTATGGCACCGCATACAATGGCTCCGGCAAAAAACAAAATTGCCCAAGATAACCAGCCATCAACTGAGTCACTCAAATCAAAGTCAAACATTTTTTTTAGTTTGCCAACTAGTGATTTGAATGTCCCTCGTTTATAGGTAATTTTCTGACCAGGCTTTTCAAGCTTTGACATTTGAATTTGATGATTGTTCACTGAAACTACAGCATTAGCCGGTTGAGGTGTATATAGAAAAATGCTGATGAGGAGAATTAACCATTTCATATTTTGAGTTTAAATTGGAGTAGAGCGTCTAAGATACAAAGAATCTAAAATTTTTCAGATAGCGATTTCTGAATATTTTAATTTAACATAGTCCATAAATGGGTCCAACGAAAGTTCAGAACCTGTTACTTGCTTGCAAAGTTCGTTTGGTAAGTATTTTCGTCCATGTGCATGTATATTGTTTCTCAGCCAATGTAATAGTTCTGAGGAATTACCCGATTCAATTTGTTTTTCAAGATTAGTAATATCTGCTTTGGCTTTCTCATAAAATTGTGCTGCGTAAAAACTTCCCAAAGAATAAGTAGGGAAATATCCAAAGCTGCCATGAGACCAATGAATATCCTGTAAAATGCCTTCCAGGTCAGAAGGGACATCAACATTTAAGTATTCTTTATAACGTGCATTCCAGTAATCGCGTAGATCTGAAGTTTTAATCAATCCTTCCATTATGGATTTTTCGATTTCGTACCTAATCATTACATGAAAATGGTAATGTAATTCGTCTGCTTCAGTTCTGATGTAGTTTGGCTCAATGTGATTGATTGCTTTGTAAAAATGATCGAGACTGATGTTTGAAAGATTTTTTGGGAATATTTTTTGAAGTTTGGGGTAGTGAAATTTCCAGAAGTTTTTACCCCGGCCCACCATGTTTTCCCAAAGTCGTGATTGAGACTCATGAATCGAAAGTGAGGCAGCACTTCCGCAAGGCAATCCATATTGATCAATAGGCAGCCCCTGCTCATAGAGAGCATGGCCACCCTCGTGAATGCAACTCCAAGTCATGTTGCTAAAATCGTATTCATCAATTCTGGTTGTTACCCTTACATCAGTTGAGCCAAAATTTATAGTAAAAGGATGCTCTGAGATATCCTGTCGACCAGCGTCAAAGTCGTAACCTATGTTTTTAAGGATATCAATCCCAAAATTCCATTGTTTATCTGAAGGGTATTTTAAAAATAAAAAATTCGTATCAATTTGCTTTTTGGATCTCAATTCAGCAACAAAAGGTACCAGTTGTTCTCTGACGTTTTTAAAAAGTCGATTTAGGGTGCTGACTGTCAAGCCAGGCTCATATAAGTCCAGAAGGGCATCATAAGGATGATCTGAAAATCCAAGCAAATCCGCTTCTTTGCGTTTATGAGAAATAAGTTTATCGAGAGGATCTTCAAATATTTTGAAATCATTTTTTTTTCTGGCTTCAATCCATGCATGAAAAGCCTTTGATGAAAGCATTGAGGATTCTGCTACAAAACTCCCGGGGAGTTTGATCATTTTGTCATAATCTTCTTTTGTTCTTTTTACATTTGCTTCTAAAGTTTCATTAAGATTTTCTTTTTCAAGCTTATTTAAAAGTATTCCGGTGGATTTTTCAGTAAACAAGGAATGTCCTAATTCAGATAGAGTTGATAACTGTTGCGAGCGCAAAGCAGCAGCTTTTTTGGGCATGTAGGTCTCCTTATCCCAGTGCAATAGTGCAGTAGCATAATTAATATCGGCAATTTTTTGAAGTTTTACTTCAAGTAATTTATAGTTTTTGGAAGTCATGTTTTTTTGCAAATAAGAATAAGTTAAACCAAGCTAAAATGAAAAATACGCCACCTACCGGTGTAATCGGGCCAAAAATACTCAAAGGTAGAAAGGCTAAAAATTCCTTAAAACTTAAAATGTAAAGCGACCCTGAAAACAAAAGGATACCAATGGTAAAAAACAACGATGCTGTTTTAAGATATGAACTTTGAAAATGTTGCTTCATGATCCCGATCCCCATCAACGCAAGAGCATGATAAAACTGATATTCAACTCCAGTATGGAATATCTTCAACATTTCAGGTTCAAGGATTCTTTTTAAGGCATGCGCTCCAAAAGCTCCTAAAATTACAGCTGTCATTCCAAATAATGCGGCTCGCTTCATATTTTAATTTGTTTTTGCAAATATACAAAAGGCGAGGCAATGCTGTTTGGAAAGGAATGCGCACTCTAAGAGAATTTTCTATCTGGAACCAAGACTTATTTGGAATCCGATATTAATTCCAATTCTATTCTCTCTTGCTTGTGTGGTACTGAGATCTGTATAGTTGGTTGCGTTGGTATTGATGTAGGAGATTACACTTTCCAGTGCAACGTTTTCGTTCAGAAAATATGAAAAACCAAGATCAAGAGACACCTCGTATAAAGTACGTTTGTCACCATACTTTGGATTAAAAGAGCCGCTATACAGCCCCACTTGCGATAGGATATTGGCGTTTTCTCCAATTTGGATGAAATAATAGCGGATGATGGGTCCAATTCCAATTTTTATATACTGTCTTGAAATAGACTCGTATGTAAATCCTGTCCCAACGGCTAAATTATCCTTTATAAAGTATCCAACAATCGGATTTACACTTAGGGTGAGCACGGAGACACCTGACTTAGAATTGGATTGTGCATTCGTAAAACCCGCCGATCCACCTACGAGCCAGGTACCCTGACTTGTCTGAGCCTCTACCAAGGGAAAAGACAGCATAAAAAAACAATATATCAACAATTTTTGACGCATAAAAACATCTTAAATAAAGTTACCTACGTCCAATGCAGACAAAATTAAGCAACAATTGGTTCCGCTTTACATATCTTGTCATTATTAAACAGTAAAGCCTAAAAATACAAAAGCCTGCCAATATTTATCAGGCAGGCTTTTGAAATGAAAGTGTTTGTTGTACTTTCCTGTAATAGTATAATTAGAAACTGTAATACATACCAACAGAGAAAGGATTACCAAACGTGTTTACATTTAGTCCAAAACTAGAACTACCATCCTGGTCATTATCAGGATTAGAGACGCTGCTGAAGCCAAGAGTTCCAAGTCTGCCAATTATTGTCCATTTTTCAGAAACAGCATAAGTCAAACCTAAATCAAGGAAAGCACCAAGTGTGTTCTCTTTTGATTCTACAGTTGTACCTCCCACTTTTACTTTGTCTGTTGAGCCAGAATAACCTACATTAGCACCAATAAAGAAGTTAAGGTTATCAGTAGCGCTCATGAATTTTCTTGCATAAACTCCACCACCAAATCCGGAAGTTGAGTTATCTCCCTGTGAACCACCACTGATGCTTAATTCAACACCCAAGGCCAAATTGTCAGCAATAAAGTAACCTAATTCAGGGTTTAAAGACCAAGAGGTTAAAGCCTCTGCGCCATCAGCTTTAGATTTTGTTGAATTAAATCCTAGTGTACCGCCAATGTATTTTGATCCCATTGTGGTTTGAGCACCCAAAGCCATTGTGAACAACATGCAAACTGCAAATAAAACTTTTTTCATAATTGGTTAATTTTTTAAGTGAGTAATGATTCAAAGGTAAAATAAAAGGATTGAAATATTTATCGTTGATGACATATTTTTTTTTTAAATATTATAGCAAAACAGATCTGCAAAAATGTAAAAATTGTCAGATGTTTTACGTAATTTTGTATCAATCAAAAAATAAACATGATGAAAAGACTATTGACTACTTTTTTACTTTTTGGAGCAATTATGTTTTGTACTCAAAAAGCAGATGCTCAACTTTACAAGAATGGTATAGGCCTTAGGTTAGGTTGGGGGTATGGATTAACATTCAAACACTTTTTGAGTGAAAAAGCCGCACTCGAAGGGATTTTAAATTACAGATCCTATGGAGTAACAAATTACAATTACAACTACGTAAGAATTACCGGACTTTATTTGATACATAACCCAATTAAATCAGTTGAAGGTCTTCAATGGTACTATGGTGGAGGACTTATGTTTCAGTCTTGGGGTGGTGATTTTAAAGAGTATCTGCCAGATGCAAAAACATCTAACATAGGTATCGTTGGCGCTCTTGGTCTTGATTACAAATTCAGAGATGTGCCTATTAGTATAACAGCAGACTGGTTACCAACATTTATTCTTTCAGGTTATGGAGATGGATTTGGAGGAGAAGCCGGTGGTTTGGCAATTAGATATACATTTTGATTAATTAATCAATAATCTAAATAAAAAGGTGCAGGATTTCTTGCACCTTTTTCATTTAACTCTCCAATCTATAGGCGATTCGCCGATTGATCTCAATATTTCGTTTGATTTGCTGAAATGCCCACAACCTATGAATTTGCCACCAGCGAGTGGGGAAGGATGCACTGCTTCAAGTATGTAGTGTTTGCCGGTATCTATCAAATCTTTTTTAGACTTAGCGAAATTCCCCCAAAGCATGAATATCAATTTCTCCTTTTTTTGGCTTAAAGTGCGTATGACACAGTCTGTAAATTTTTCCCAACCTATTTTGGAATGTGATGCAGCTTTGTCTGATTCTACAGTTAGTATTGCATTGAGAAGCAATATACCCTGTTTTGCCCAATTAGTTAGGTCACCATGGTTTGGAGGTTCAATTCCAAGATCTCTTTTTATTTCAGCATAAATATTTCGGAGTGATGCAGGTATTTTAATTCCCTTTGGAACTGAAAAACTCAGTCCCATCGCCTGGCCCACCTGGTGATAAGGATCTTGTCCAATAATTACCACTCTTACAGAATCAAAGGGAGTTTGGTTAAAAGCATTGAAAATCAAATGGTTGGGTGGATAAGTCTGAATGTTTTGTTTTTGAATTCCAATCAGGTATTTTCTGATATCATCAAAATATGGTTTTTTAAACTCATCAATCAATTCGACTTTCCAGGATTGCTCAATTTTAATTTCTCGATCAGCCATCAATAATTTATTGAAAAATATTTGGCTAAGATATTTTAATTGAATTGATTTTTTTGAAAAATTTGTTTTTGTGGTATGAAATGTTGTAATTTTGCATCGCATTTCAAAAAAGGTTCCGTAGCTCAATGGATAGAGCAACTGCCTTCTAAGCAGTAGGTTACTGGTTCGACCCCAGTCGGAATCACAAAAAAGGCACCGGATTATTCTGGTGCCTTTCTGTTTCTACTTGTAATTTCCTCCTTGTTGCTCCTTGTTTTTTGGAGGTAAAACTTCTTTCTTCACTGATTTATTTGTGGCAATTTTATTCTGAAAAATCACTTTTTGGTCTGCATCCAGAATTTTCATGATTGCTTTTTCTTTGTCTGCATTCAAAGATTGCATTTTTTTGATTGCTGAATTTTGTTCTTTAGGTGTTTTTTTTGTAAAATCACCTTTAGCTTTATCAAGGTTCTTGAAAAACTTTAACTGTATTTTAGTAACTGCAGCAAGCTGAGATTCATTTAGGTTTAGAAGAGGACTCATGTTTTTCGCGGCTTGCTCTGCTCGTTGTTCAATGGTAAGTGGTTTTATTTCTTCAGAGTTCTGTGCAACCAAATAGCTACTAAACAAAAGAAAAACTAGAAAATTTATCCATTTCATAACAATTCTATTTTGATTTTTTAATAATTTATAATCAATATACGAACAACAAAAATTATTGTTATCTCAATATTAAATTTTACGCTTTTAACAAAAAATTATTGATTAAGCGGTTATTTAAATGTATTTTTGTGCCACCTAGTCCTACCTGAAAAACACTTTCCCTTAAGCCAATACTTTAATTAAACTTTAATTTCCCAGGATATGTCAACTAAGTTGTACAACAGCTTTTGTATAATACTATTTTTTGTATTTCAGATTGCTTCAAATGATTCGTTTGGACAAGCATTGCTCTTGAATGAAGTATCGAATGGAGGAACAGGTTCCCAAGAATTCATAGAGTTAATTGTATCCGGAACTTGTGGTCAAACACTTGATATTAGAGGCTATTATTTGGATGACAACTGTTCAACAGCATCTGGTGTTGGAACTTCCCCGGGTTGTGCAAAGTTTACCAATGATTTACAATGGGCTGCAGTACAGGCTGGAACATTGATAATAGTCTATAACGGTGATGACATCAATCCTACATTGCCCGCTGCTGACCCTACAGATTCAAACTGTGATGGTGTTTACGTTATTGCCATAACAGCAAATGTTTCAAATCCATATATTCAAACACAAGGAACTGCAGTCGGTGGCTGTAATGCATCAAATTACACCTCGACTGTTGGATATGATATCAATAACAATTGGAGTAGAATCGGATTAGGAAATACTGCCGATTTATTTCAGGTCAGAGATGCAAGTGGAAATGCCGTTATGTCTGTTGGGTATGGAACAGGTATAGCTTCACCAGGAGGAACATTTATCAGTTTCACAGGTACCGGTGGTAACCGCACCTATCAACATGTTTCTTCTGATCCTTTGATACAGGCCAACTGGGTCAACAACGCTGCTACCCCGGTAAGTGCCACCAGCCAATCACCCGGAACACCTAATAGTTGCGTAAACGCTGTTTGGATGGAAAATATAAGGGTTGTAGATGGCTTAACCAGTAACCCCAATAATTGGTGTGATTTCAATTACATAAGTTTGTCGAATAATTGCACACCATTCACCCTCAACTTTCAAAATCCATGTCTTCCGAATAGTTACACCTGGAATTCCTCTAATCCTTTAGTTGGAACGATAACACCGGGTGGCTTACCTTTAGGCAGAACAGTAATGTTTGCTCCTCAAGGAAATGGATCAACTACCCTGACAGCTACGGCAACTAAAACTTTTTCAGCTTTGTTTACCGGGCCCAATACATCGGGTTGCAGTGCAACTCCAAAGACAATAACTCAGACTCAGGTAGTGAATGTTATGGGTTGTGTTGCACCATGTGCAATCAGTAGCATTTCATTTTCAAATATTGGTTCTTGTAATGACAACGGAACACCACTAAATCCCAATGATGATTATTTTACCGCAAATATTACAGTTACTTTTGCGAATCCACCTGCATCAGGTACATTGGATTTGACCGGAGATGTTTTGGCAGGTGGAGGACCATTATCATTGTCTGCACCTTTTATAAGTCCATTAACATTCACAGGTGTGCGACTTAAAGCAGATGGTACAGCAAGTGTAGTTACGGCAACATTCAGTGCATCGGGTTCTTGTACATTCACAGAAAACAATGGACCGACTGTCAATTCATGCTCTGTTCCACCATGCAATATTAGCGGCATTTCATTTGCCAATATTGGATCTTGTAATGATAACGGAACGCCACTAAATCCCAACGATGATTACTTTACAGCAAATATTACAGTCACCTTCGTAAATCCACCTGCTTCAGGAACATTGGATCTGACCGGAGATGTACTGGCAGGAGGAGGACCTTTATCATTGTCTGCACCGTTTGTAAGTCCTTTAACTTTCACAGGTGTCCGACTGAGAGCCGATGGAACTGCAAGTGTTGTTACTGCAACATTTAGTGCTTCAGGTTCTTGTACATTTACAGAAAGTAATGGACCGAATGTAAGCTCTTGCTCTGTTCCACCATGCAATATAAGCGGATTAGCATTCTCAAATATTAGTCTTTGTAATGACAACGGTACGCCACTAAATCCCAACGATGATTATTTTACATCGAACCTTACTGTGACTTTTACAAATCCACCTGTAACGGGAACTTTGGATTTGACAGGAGATGTGCTAATGGGTGGTGGGCCTTTATCCATATCTGCACCATTTATCAGTCCACTAACATTTACGGGAGTTAGACTGAAAGCAGATGGTACAGCCAGTGTTGTTACGGCAACTTTTAGTTCGGCGGGTTCATGCACATTTACAGAGAATAACGGACCTTCTGTAAATTCTTGCTCAAATGCTACTCCATGTCCCATGCTTTCTACGATGGTTATGAATACTACCTGTGGTCTGAACAATGGCGCGATAGACTTGAGTTTGAGCGGAGGAATAGGCCCTTTTACTTTTATTTGGAGCAATGGTTCTATGAATGAAGACATCCCTAACTTATCTTCAGGAAATTATAGTGTAACAATAACATCGGCTAGTTGTCCGGGTGGTGTGGTGACCTCAGCATTTGTAGGCAGCTCGGTAAACCCAAATCCAAGTTTATCAACCAGCGTTACAAATGCATCCTGCGGTTTATATAACGGCGCAATCAATTTAACAACTACAGGTGGAGTTGGTCCGTTTAGTTTCATTTGGAGCAATGGTGCAATAACAGAAGATATTTCGGGACTTGCTTCAGGAACCTATTCAGTAACTGTTACTGCGACCGGAACAGGGTGTACCGGAGTATCAACATCTGCCTTTGTAGGCATAATTGCAGATAATCAACCACCAATGTTGACCTGCCCGGGTGATATCACAGTTTCTTGTTCAGATTTGGTTCCGGTTCCAAACCCGGCAACTGTCACAGCGACAGATAATTGTACAAATCCATTGACAGTTACTTTTGTGTCTGATGTAATTTCCAACCAAACTTGTACCAATAAATATAAATTGACCAGAACTTATCAGGCGATTGATGGGGCAGGCAATGTGGGAAGTTGTCAACAAATAATTACTGTAAATGATATTACTCTTCCTGTATTTACCACCAATCCGTTGCCGGCTGATGTAACTTTAAGTTGTGAATTGCCTGTTCCACCATCGCAAGTACTCGCAGCAAGTGATAATTGTGGTGCGGTAGTCAGCGTAATATTTAATGAAGTAACCACGCAGGGAAATTGTATTTCCAGAAAAGTAATTACCCGTACATGGACTGCAACCGATAATTGTAATAACACTCGAACCCACGTCCAGGTCATCACTGTGGTGGATAATACCGCTCCTGTTTTTACCCCACCATTGCCAGCCAATGTCACCATCTCTTGTGACAACATACCAACTGCACCTGTGTTAACAGCAACAGATAACTGCACAGGAGTAACTCCACCGTCTATTCCTGTTTTATGGATTAATGAAATGCATTATGACAATACTGGAGCTGATGTTGGTGAATTTGTTGAAGTTGCGGGTACAGCAGGTATAAATTTATCAGATTACTCATTGATATTATACAATGGTGCCAATGGGCAAAGTTATGACACTAAATTATTAAGCGGAACCATACCGAATGAATCAAATGGTTTTGGTGCAGCTGCATTTACCTATCCATCAAACGGTGTACAAAACGGCTCCCCGGATGGTGTGGCTTTGGTTTATAATCCCACAAATACTGTTTTATATTTCTTGAGTTATGAAGGAGTTTTTACTGCAACAAATGGCCCTGCAAATGGTCAAACGAGTGTAGATATAGGTGTTTTTGAAGCAGGTACTGAAGCCATAGGTCTATCCCTCAGGTTAACAGGAACTGGTTCAAATTATTCAGCATTTTCATGGCAAGCTCCTGCAGCACAATCTCCGGGATTACTCAATCAGGGGCAAACTATGGTTAATAACTCACCTCCTTCCACAGGTCAGATAACGTATACTTTCAATGAAACTAAAACAGTTGGAAGTTGCCCTAATGCCGGTACCATAGCCAGAACCTGGACAGCTACTGATGCTTGCGGAAATACATCGACTTATACTCAAACCATCACAGTTATTGACAATACCCCTCCCGTATTTGTGCAGCCTTTGCCCGTAGATGTTACGGTCGAGTGCGATGCAATTCCTGCTGTCCCAACAGTTTTAGCAATTGATAACTGCGGACCATTGAATGCAATGTCCTCACCGGTTGTATGGATCAATGAAATACATTATGACAACCTTGGTGCTGATGTTGGTGAGTTTATTGAAGTAGCCGGAACGGCCGGGTTAAATTTGAGTGGCTACACATTGGTTTTATACAATGGTGCAAACGGCCAACAATACACAACCACAATTCTATCTGGTATCATACCTAACCAGTCTAACGGATATGGAGCTTTAGCTTTCAATTATCCAACTGATGGGATACAAAATGGAGCGCCTGACGGTTTGGCTTTAGTACAAGGGGCCAATGTAATACAATTCTTAAGCTACGAAGGTGTTTTTACTGCAGTTGATGGACCTGCCATTGGTTTAAATTCAGTAAATATTGGAGTTCAGGAAAATGGTTCGGATCCGGTTGGTTTGTCGTTACAATTAAAAGGAAATGGAAACAAATATTCTGACTTTATCTGGTCGGCACCCAGTGCGCAAAGTCCAGGACTTATCAATGTTGGTCAAGTGATGGGGCCGGTTGTTATAACTGCGGTATTATCATCATCTTTTACGCCTTCAGGTTGCCCTCAAGCTGGTTTATTAAAAAGGACTTGGACAGCAACTGATGCTTGCGGTAATTCATCAGTTTACACACAAAATATAACGGTAAGGGATACAAAGGCTCCAACATTTATTGGCACTCTACCACAAGATATCACCATCGAATGCGATCAAACTGTTCCGGTTGCACCGATTTTAACAGCAACCGATAATTGCGATACCAACGTGCCGGTAGGTTTTACATCAACTACAACACCGGGTTCATGTCCTCAGTCTTCGACTATTAAACGAGTATATTCTGCTATCGATGATTGCGGTAATTCTACCATGCACATGTACACAATTACGATACGTGACACGAAAGCACCTACATTTGTAGGAAATCTTCCGCAAAACATCACCATTGAGTGTGATCAGCCTGTTCCTGTTGCACCTACATTGACGGCTATTGACAACTGTGCCTCAAATATTACTGTCTCTTTGAGTTCAGTAACAACCCCGGGTTCTTGTCCTCAAGAGTCTACCATAAAGCGAACCTATACAGCAGCTGATCCATGTGGGAATTCTACCATGCATATGTACACCATTTCAATTAAAGACACAAAAGCTCCCAGCTTTGTTGGGACATTTCCACAAAATATCACTATTGAATGCGATCAGGTTATTCCTCCTGTTCCTGTCATCACTGCTGTTGATAATTGCGCTCCGAATATCCCTGTGATTTTGACTGTAACTACAACTTCCGGAAAATGTGCTCAGGAATCCATTATTAAAAGAACATTTACCGCGACTGACCCATGTGGTAATTCTACGATGTTTATGTATACAATTACTATCGTTGACACCAAACCACCGGTTATCAATAATGTAGGGTCGGATTTTATTATTGAGTGTGATCAGCCTGTACCAGCTTCAAATATAGTTACTGTTGTGGATAACTGCGATCCAAAACCAATATTGACCCTGGTTGAGAAAAGTACTAAAAGTCCGTACCCCACACTTTGTGCATACTTTAACTATGCAATTACCCGAACATATACAGCAACAGATGCTTGTGGAAATCAATCTGTGAAAACTCAGACGATCAAAGTCCAAGATACAACTGCGCCATTATTTACTATGATTCCACCAGCCGATGTAACTCTACAATGTGACGAGAATGAGGATCACTCTTGCCCGGGAGCAATTGATAATTGTGATTTAAATGCAACGGTGATTTTGGATTTTAAATATAAACCTGTACCTGATGGCTGCGCTAACTCGTATATTGTCCAAAGATTATGGACAGCCGGAGACCGTTGTGGCAACGTAGCATTTTTAACTCAAAATGTACTGGTAGTAGATACAGAGGCTCCTGAAATTATCTGTCCGGGCAATATTACCAAAACAAGTAATGTTCCGGTTGTTGTAACATGGCCAGCAGCAAAGGCAGGGGATTATTGTGATGGTCCTACTCCAACAGTGCTGATAGCCGGTCCAGTAAGTGGAAGTTTGTTTTTACCAAATACAAAAACGGTCATTGTTTACCAAGCAACAGATGAGTGTGGCAATCAAAGCACTTGCTCATTTACCATTAGTATTACAGATTCAGGCCCAACTCCTAACGGTTCAAAAATTAGTGGTTCAATACTCACGCCTGAAGGAAAGAGCATACAAAATGTCGATGTGATTATGAGTGGAGATGTCAAACAATTTATTAATTCAATGGGCACTTACTCTTTTGATAATTTACCAAATTCATCAAAAATCATCATCACTCCAAAAAAGGATAATCAAGATTTGAACGGAGTAAATACGCTTGATTTGGTTTACATTACAAATCATATTTTAGGT
>JAEUUM010000009.1 GCA_016787375.1 Saprospiraceae bacterium | reverse complement strand
TATATGCTCGGAATAAGAGGTGATTATACCTTAAAAACCAATTTTAACCAGTTTGAGGAGATAAACAAAGCATTTTTCTTTTTTCCAACAGACACTTATGTCAATAAGTGGAATTACGGAGTTACAGTTGGAGGAGGATTCGAGTTTCCATTTTCTGAATTGGTTAGGGGCATGATTGAATTTACGGTCAATCCTGATTTTTCAAGACAATACAGGCAACCACCTATTAATAACTTGATAAATCTTTATGATCCGGGTCAAATCTACAGTATTCCAGAACGCCAAATTAATAATATAACTTTGGAAATAACGTTAGGTATCAGATTTATGAACAAGATTGAGTATGTCGAAGATTAAAAAGAATTAAATAATGAAAAAAAGAATTTTTGTAATAATATTATTTGCTGTTGGTTTGACCAATGTCGTAAGCGCTCAAAAAATCAAGAATAATAAGCAACCTGAAAAACCTAAAAATTATGCTGCCATTTTTCGTAATCCTCAAGAACCGGCGAGGTTTCCCGGTTGTGAAGAGAAGGTAAATGAATACAGATTAGGGTGCTCTCAACAATTGATGTCTGAGTACATTAAATCAAAACTTAAGTACCCAAAATCTTGTGTTAAGGACAGTCTTGAGGGTATGTCGTTTGTTTCTTTTGTTGTGGATACCAATGGGGTAGTAGGTCAAATCAGAATTGATAAAAAAGCAGTCAGCCCTCAAATGGATAAGGAGGCAATACGTATTGTTAAGACTTTTAACAAAATGAAGACCAAATGGGTTCCCGCTCAACAGAACGGCAAAAAGGTGATGTCAGAACTTGTAATTCCTGTCAAGTTTAAAATTCGCAAACCCAAACTTATGGTAGCTCCACCTGATGAAGATTATCAGGACCCGAGTAAGTAAGATTTTTATTTAAATTTATTTTTGGCCTGTTCCATTTTAGTTGGGAGTTGCCCTGTGATTATATGCCAAAACATGATAAAATCAGAAGCCAGACTTAATAAAGGGTATTTGAATGTTGCTGGTTTGTTTTTTTCAAAAAGAAATGACCAACCCACGCAAACCCGTAACCCACTAGTGGACAAGCCCATAATAAACTATATTGGTCAGTAAACAATGCATACAAAAGTATCCCAAGAAACAAGGCTGTCCCAATAAAGTGTAAACTTCTGCTTGTCAGATTTTGGTGTTCTGTGAGATAATAAGGATAAAATTCCTTTAAGTTTTTAAATCTTGTTTCCATTTTTGATTCATTTGTTGAAAATATTCCCTGAAATTAAGACTTCGACCAAAAAATTTATTGTTCAATTTCGAATTTTGCTTTGATTTCATACCTCAATCTAATGTTCCTTATATTATCCGGTTGATTGGATTGATATTCAGGTAGTACAGCGTTGCTGGTGTTATCATTTTTGTACCAAATATTGCTATCGTCAACTATTTCGGTAATCGAAATGATGGGGCCAAGTTTTTTATCTATGCTTTGAAGTAAATAAGTAGCCTTTTCTTTGGCAGCTTTCAGCGCTTCTGTTTTTACTTTTTTCCTGAATTCAGTAATGTTTTTGTTTTTCAAATCCTTGATCATAATGCTGCTGATGCCTTTTGAATTGATCGTGTGAATTACTTTATCAACCAACTTGTAATCATTTAAAGTAATATCAAATGTTTTACTAAACAGAAAATCTTTACCATATTGGGGATAACGCCATTGATTTCCAACTTCTCTTACGGTAATCTGATCCCGATTAATTCCGATTTTACGTAAGTCTGAAAACAAAACTTGCTCTATTTCAGCAATGCTGGCCTTTTTTTGATAATCGCGAAATTGTGTGTTTTTGTCAAAACTTTCTTTCAGGTATTCTTCAATTCCAATAGACAATATTATCTCGTCTGGTTCCAACTCTAGTTCAGCACTTCCGGTAACTTCAATATACCTGATTAAATGATCATCCTTTTGAGCACGAATCGATAAGAACATTGTGCTTAGCATAAATACCAATACCATTGCAGACCTCTTCTTATTCATGTTGTAATTTTATTATGTTTGGCTTTGGTTTTATGGCTGTTTAAAAGTTAAATATAGCAATTTAGGTGAAATGTTATCACATTGATCTCAAGAAATCTCCCAAAAGTCACCCCATAATCTTGAGCCCCCATCGACATAAACCGTTTCACCGGTGATGTATGATCCAAGTTCACCTGCCACGAATAATATCGCGTTTGCCACCTCATTGGTTGTGCCAAGCCGTTTCATAGGGATTTTATTGCTTAATCCTTTGGTCATTTCCTCCGGATAATTCTCAAGACCGGTGGACTGAATTACTCCGGGGGCAATGCAATTAACGCGAATGTTGTGTGGTGCCCATTCTACTGCAAGTGTCTTTGAAAAGTTTTCAATGCCCGCTCGGGCAGCTCCCGTGTGTGCCATTCCGGGCAATCCTCTGAAATTATTTACCGTGACATTTACGATGCTCCCGGACTTTTGAGGGATGAAAAATTCATTTGCCATAATCTGGGTCATTAACCATGTTCCATTTAAATTGTTGTTAATGACTGCTTTCCAACCTTTTTCTGAAATATCTTCAGCCATTGAAGGAAACTGCCCGCCTGCATTGTTTACCAAAATATCCAGTCGTCCGAACTTGTTTCGAATAAATTCTGCTAAGATTTTAATCTGTTCTGATTCACGAATGTCGCACTGAAAATGGGACAATTGGTTAGGCTTATCTAATTTATCGATTGCGGATTCTAGTTTATCAAGGTTTCGACCACAAATCAACACAGTTGCACCACAATCCATAAACATACGGGTTGTGATAAATCCGATGCCGCTTCCGCCTCCGGATACCAATACAATCTTGTCCTTAAATAGGTTTTCATTATACAAATTCATGTCATTGTGTCATTTGTTTTTGAAAAAAATTGCCATAATGGCAGATTTTATTGAAATAAAATGAAATTGTGTCCTAAAATTATGAATGGTATGTCAATTGATTAACACTAAATGTAAAAGATTTTAAAACTAAATAAAAAATATCACAATGACAACATTATTAATTTCACCATTCGGAACGAAGGTCAACACATCAAATTGTGCTAAGGATTACAAGCAAGCATCAGCGTATAATCTTCCAACATCAACAAGACAAATCACTACAAATTTTTTAACTCCGGCAACCAACATCAAAAAGATTCCTGCGGGATATGAATTGCAGCTTAGTATGCCGGGGTTCAGTAAGGAGAATGTAAAAATTATGGTAGAGAACAACACTTTGATAATTGAAGGCAACAAAGAGACTGTACAAATTGAGGGTGAAAAAATTCTGTATAAAGAGTTTTCTCAGCAAAACTTCAGAAGAACTTTTTCAATGGGTGAAACACTTGATTCAAACTCCGTTGAAGCCAATTTTCAAAATGGTATACTTACGATAAACATCGCTAATAAGCAGGTGGCAGAACAAGCAAAAGCCATTAATATTTCAGTAAACTAATTCAAAAATATTTAAATCGTATAATTATGAAATTGATAAGACCAAATTACGGCCCGGTAAAAGATGTATTTCAGGATTTCTTCAGCAATGCGGTAAACCGAACATTGTCAGATATTCTAAATGTTGATAACCCTGTTTCTCAGCCTTCTGTTAATATCAAAGAAACAGCTGAAGATTTCAAAATTGAAGTAGCAGCCCCTGGTTTAGAGAAAAATGATTTCAAAATAACCATGGATAAGGATCGGTTGACAATCTCTGCACAAAAAGAAGAAAAGAAAGTTGAAGAAGGTGAAAATTTCACACGCAAGGAGTTTAGCTTCAATTCATTTTCAAGATCCTTTGATTTGCCTGATACCATTCAAGCTGATGGAATTTTAGCAAATTATGAAAACGGAATTTTGAATATTACCCTTCCAAAAAAACCTGAGGCTAAACCTCAACCTGCAAAACAAATAGAGATAAAGTAATAAAGATTAAGTTGGTTAGTTAGTTAGATTGGTTATAAGCCTTGATGAAAATCAAGGCTTTATTGTTTCTATTTCTTTGATTCTGACTATCATCCCCGGCTTAGGCATCCAGTCATCAGAAAATTGATTGAGGTGGATAAGCGACTC